>JADGAQ010000026.1 GCA_015231925.1 Magnetococcales bacterium | reverse complement strand
AAGTCAAACTTCTACTGTCACCCCGGCAGAGCCGGGGGTTTACCTTTATTAATTATCTGACCAACGAGATTTTCATCGACGAGGCCGAACTCAACCGGGAACCGTGGACCTTCCGCAAGGCGAACGGTGGTAACAGCATCCACCGAACCGTGGCTCCCGAGCGCAAGTTGATACGGTTGGAAAATGGCTACGACGCCGCCACTCTGGCCGGTCATCCCCTGGACGATTTGTTGCGTGCGGTGGAGGAGGTTCGCGGTAACAGCCCTGACAAGGCGGCAGCCCGGACCTGGCTGGAGCGGTTCTGCAGCGACTGGAACGAAAAGCGGGATTTGCGTCCGGTTTTTGCGACCTATCTGGATGAGGTGGACGATTTGATGGAACGGCCCGATTGGGCTGATGCCATTCGGGACCGTCTGGGTATGGCCCACCTGCAACCCTGTCTGAACCCGGCCACGGGGGCGTTAGAGCCCACTCCGGTTCTGCTCTTGCAGTATCGGGTGGAAGAAACCCGCCTTTCCGGTGAGAGGGCTTCGCGCCTGATGATGCCGACGGTTCTGGACGGGGAGTTGAATCCCTGTTTTTTCCCCGCGCCTATCCCGGGCGCCAAAGCGCTTGAGGATGAGGGGTTTGGCGGGCGCACCGTGAATTTAAGCCTTGTCAGCACTCAGAACGATTATTCCTATGGCATGGAATTGCTGCATCCCAAGATGAAATACAAAGTGGAACACCTCATCCGAACGGGGGTGGTGTCTCGTGCGCCGGGTTTGTCTCTGGAGCAGGCCCGCCAGTGGCATCTGCCGATGCTGCGCGTCTTCCGGGACCGGGACGATTTTCTCTGGCGCGACAGGGATTCGCCGTGACGACCACCGTCCAAAAGAACGATCTGTCGCTGTGGCAGGAGAGCTTTCACCGGGATGCGGCGAAGGCGGTGGGCGATTTGTTGTCTGGCAGGGTCTATCTGGGGGAATTCAATCGCGCCGAACCTGCCGAGGCCTTGCGCCACGCCGTTTCCGCTCTGGGGGATTCGAGCCGTCTGGTGGATGGGGCCTTGCGGGAGTGGCTGGAACACTCCCTTTGCGGCGGGGTGGCTCGGGAATTTGGCAATCCCAAGGCCTTCGCCCATATGCTGGTGCACTCTTTCCATGCTGCCTCCTCCCTGAACTTGCAAACCACCCTGAAATGGCTGGGCCGGGACTCGTTTCAAGGCAGTTTACGGGATCTTCTCGGCGAATACTTTTATGGCCTCTCCTGCGACCCGCTGGGAGCCTGTTACGCCGCGCTGGGCAACCACCAGGAAGACCGCAGCCTGATGCGTCTCTGGCTTGAAGTGTCCGCCCTCTCCGGAAACGGTTTTTCTCATTATGGCCGACTGGGCTTGAACGGGTTGTTGCGCATGCCGGAGCCGGATCAAAGCGGACCTCCCGGACGGGTGACCGAACCACTTCTGGTAGGGCTGCTCTCCTTCGCCAAGGGGTTGTCGCGTTTGAGGCGGGACCGTGGCGAATTGGACCGGTATGTTGAGTTTCTCAAAGGGGCCTACCCGATGAGTACCGAGGCCTGGAGCCGCAAGCTGGGTGAAGCCAGCCACCGGGTTAAGTTGAATGAGGAGGCCGGAGGGTGGCTGGCAAGCCATTTTCCCGAGGCGTTTTCCGGCAGGGGGCGCTTGGATCGGAATACTTTGCAATTACCGAGTGAAGGTCAGCGCCAGGAAATGATCCACCGGCTGTCTAATGAGCCTTTCTGTCAACTCAAGACGGAGCTTGAAGCCTTTTTTGAGCGGTACCGCCATTATACATTTGCGACAGGTAACAGTTATTTTCTGGTTCGCACTTTCAGTAGCATTGGTGAAAAAATCTTGACTCAAGAACCTCTTTGGGGGATTGATCTGGCTCTGGAGGCTGCCACTTGGGAGCCAACCAATCCTTACTCTTGGTCCCTGTTGGCTCGGGCACTGAATGCCTCCGGAGACTGGCGGCGGGCCGAGACGGTCTTCTGGCAGGCGCGACGCCGGTTTCCCCATATTGCCCATGCCCACACCCAACTGGGTGATGCCCTGGCCAAACGGGGGGATACCCGGTCGGCCCTGGTCGTTCTGGATGATGCTCTGACGTTTTTCCCGGAAGATTCCGTTGTCCACGTCAACAAGGCGTATGCCCTGGTCTGGCAGGGGGATGTGGAGGCTGGGCTGGAGGTGCTGAACCAGGCAGAACAGTCTCTACCGAATGCGATCAATGTCCATGTCAGCCGGGCGGATGTGCTGATGAATCTCAATCGACCGGATGAAGCCGAAGCAGCCCTTGGTCGGGCGGAGGAGATAGATCCGAATAATCCCGAGCTGCACAAAAAGAAAAATACCTTACGGATTTTGCGTGAGGGAAAACGATCGGATGTCCGCCGAGTACCTCCTGAAACAGGCCGGGATGGCTCGCCATCCACTCTGGCGGGGATCACCGGGCGGGATTTCAGCCACGCCCCCCATCTGGGCCGGGCTACGGCATTTCGTCGAACAGGAGATTTTTCTGTCGCTCGCAGCCACCTTGATCAGGTCGCCGTGGCCGCCGACAAGCGGAGTGAAGAGGGGTTGTTGATCTGGGGGGAAAACGGCCTCGGCGAGGCTGCGGACTATTTTGACTCCCAGGTAAAGGACCACCCCGGTGATGCCGCCCTGCAAGTGCATAATGGCCGGGTTTTCAATCGCCAAGGTCAGGAAGTCGATTGGGATCGTCTCAAAGCCCGTTTCCCCGAATTGGAATCGGTGATTGTGACGGAAAAAAACGGGGGCGTAGCGCCTCGATACGTCATGCCGGCAGAGGAATTTTCCACCCTTGAAGATCACAAACGCGACTGGCTGGTGAGAAGCCTCGACCGCAACCGTTCACTTCGCGATCCGGTGGAAGAAGATCTCATCGCGGCCCATCGGGCGTGAGGCTCAGGCCCTTTCGCCACCCTGTCGCACCATGCCGCAAACCAGCTCCACCAGTTGGTTCTTGCGCACCGGTTTGGTGATGTGGTCGTCGAATCCGCAGGCGAAGACCATGTCACGCACTTCCAACAGGGCGTGGGCGGTGAGGGCGATCAGGACGGTCGGTTTCAGGTCCAGGTCTTTTTCCCAGGCGCGAATCTTTCTCGCCGCCTCGAAGCCGTCCAGCTCCGGCATCTGCAGATCCATCAGCACCAGATCGAAACACTGCTCCTGGTATAGCACCACGGCCTGAGCCCCGTTTTCCGCGCAGGTGATTTCACAGGGGGCGCGTTTCAGGAAGCTGGTGACCAGTAGCCGGTTGTCCTCCGCGTCTTCCGCCAGAAGAATCCTCAGGATGGGGTTGCTCCCTTCGTTCCGCTGGCAGGGTGTCGGCGTCGCGGGCTGGGCAATGGCCGGTTCGTCCGCCTCGGTGGGGGGCAGCGGCAGACGGAAGTGAAAACGGGTTCCCATGCCCCGGCGGCTCTCCACCCCGATGTCACCCCCCATCTTCTCCACCAGCTTGCGACAGATGGCCAACCCCAGCCCGACACCGCCCAGACGGCTGGAAAGCTCGTGGTGGGCCTGGGTGAAGGGATAAAAGAGGCTCGGCAGCTTGTCGGCGGCTATGCCGATGCCGGTATCACACACCTCGAACTGCACCCCCAGAGGCGTCACCGGTCTCACGGCAAAGCGCACCGCTCCGGTTCGGGTGAACTTGAGGGCGTTGTTGCCCAGATTGAGCAGAATCTGTCGCAGACGCTGGGGATCTCCCAACAGATGGGAGGGCAGCTCCGGATCCAGGTCGCAGTTGAGTTCGATAGCCTTGTCCCGCGCCAGTATACGTAGCATGTCGAGAACCTCATCCAGCAGACGGGCCGGGGAGAAGGGCCGGATTTCGAGATCCAGCTGTCCCGCTTCCACCTTGGAGAGGTCCAATATGTCGTTGAGCAGGGAGAGCAACGACTCCCCGGCTCGGGTGGAGATGGCGAGAAACTGCCGCTGTTCGTCGTTCAGCGGCGTCTCCTGAAGCAGTTGATTCATGCCCAGCACGGTATTCAGGGGGGTGCGAATCTCATGGCTCATGGAGGCCAGAAACTGGCTTTTGGCGCTGTTGGCCGATTCCGCCGCCGCTTTGGCGATGTGAAGGACTTCCTGCTGTTCCCGTAACAGGGCATTGGCCTCCGAAAGGGCATGGGTGCGTTCCCGCACGTTGCGCTCCAGGCGTTCGTTGGCCTGCTCCCGCATCTGTTTCTCCCGTCTCTCTCGGGCCATGTGCAGGTTGAGTACCCAGATAACCAGGGTTCCGCCAAAGAGAAGGAACCAGGGAATGGCCTGCAGAAAACGGGACCGGCTGAAATGGGGCGTGGGGGCGGCGTGGAAGCTCCAGGTGCGGTTGGCCACGGCGAAGGTGCGGAAAAAGACCGTGTTGCGGGCGTTGTACATCTGCTCCAGGGCTTTTTCCCGATTGCGGAAATCGGTGATCTTGCGGCTGTTGTGGAAATGCAGCATCGCATTGTCCGATCCGGGACTGGCGTCCAGCAGCAGAAAATCGATACCCATGGGGGGTTGGTGACGCAGTTGCTCCTCGATCAGAATGCTCACGCGAAACAGACCGAGAAGAAAGCCGGTCACCTGTTCCCGCCGGGTGGCCGGGGTATCGTGGCGGGAGCCGGGCTGAAAGCGGGGTGATGCGAGCAGAACCAGCACCTCTCCCAGCGGATCATCTTCCAGCAGGATCGGTTTGGAGGCGGCGGTTTGTCCCGATTCGAGGGCCATTTCCAGGGTGGCGCGAAAGTCGGCATGGGTGAACAGGTTTAAATTATCCGGCAGAAACGGCAATCGCCCGGTATGAATGCGGAGGCCGCCAAGCGGCGAGGTATCGGAACCGGGTTTCTCCGGGGCGGGCAACCAGGCCAGCGCCCGGATGCCGTAGGCTTTGGACAGAACGCTGTTGCAGAGATCGCTGAACTCGTCGGGTTTGACGCTTCCCAAGGCCGAAAATCCCCGAACCAGGCTGTCGAGGGCCCGTTCGGCTTCCGCTGCGCCGCGCTGGGCGGCCCGGAAGCGGGTGCGGGATTCCAGTTCCAGTTGGTAGAACCACTCCCGTTCGACATGGTCGCGGGTGGCGGAAAAGGCAATGAGAACCAGTAAAACAATCAGCAGATTGATGACCCAGGAGAAGGCCATCTTTTCCACGATCGGGAGGAGGGCCTGGAGACGCGGAATCAGCCGGGGCGGTATGGGCAATAAGGCGTCCTCATCAAGGAAGAGTTCATGACGCCGAGATTAACAGAATGCTGACAACAGGAAAACATGAAAAAGCTATAACTTTCAGGGGGTAGTGGGTATTCAGGAACGGCGTGGAGGGCTATTTTGTTAATTTATTGCGTGGTGCAGGCGGCGCGGTACTGTTTGCGTTTGTCCTGAAGACATTCACGGGAGCAGGGCATGACCTCGTAGGCCATGGAGAAGTGGCGGCGGGGTTCCTGGCCACAGTAACGATGGTTGCAGTGGGCCAGGAGACGTTTTTCCACTTCCGGGAGGTTGCCGGAAAGATCGGGCCACTGCTCCGGGGGAGCGCCGATACTGGCGCCGAACCAGTTGCATTCGGGCGAAGCGGGAAAGCCGCCCGCTCCGGCCCGGGTGAGGGGCCAGAGCAGGCAGAGGGCGGCGAGCAGCAGCGGAACGGAGCGCATCAGGCCGGGCGGGGGTGCGGAATGTTGTAGTAACGCTGATCCTCCGGATCGCCGATGATGCCGGCTTCCAGCATGGCTTTGATCTCCTTGATGCCGTCGGGCACCTTGCGACTGACTTTGAAGCCGAGGCGGTCGCGGATTTTTTCGAAGCGCACCCGATAGTCCCTGGGGTCGTCCAACTGCTCCACGCGGCGGATCAGGCCACGGGGGAAGTGTTCGGTCAACAGGTCCAGAATCATGCCTTTGGTGTAGTTTTCCGCGGTATCGCCCACGTTGAAGACATCGTAGGCCACCTTTTTGCGGGGAGCTTCCAGAACGGCCAGGATGGCGCGGGAGAAGTCGGCCACATGGCAGTAGGGACGCCAGAACTGTTCACCGTAGACCACCAGTTCGCGGCCCGTGGCCAACTCCTTGGTGAACTCGTTGACCGTGAGGTCGAAGCGCATGCGCGGCGAGACGCCGTAAACCGTGGCGAAACGCAGGGAGGTGGGGCAGAAGCTCTCTTTGCGGGGGGATTCCTGCAACAGGTACTTCTCGAAACGCACTTTCAATTCGGCGTAGAGGGAGACCGGTGCCAGGGGGGAGTCCTCGTGGACGTAACCCGCGCCTTCGGCCATCTTGCCGTAGTTGGAGCAGGTGGAGGCGAAGACGAAGCGGGAGGCGCCGCGTTCGCGGGCTTCGTCGGCCAGCATGACGGAGGCTTCCCAGTTGGTGGCCATGGCCAGCTCGGGGGAGCGTTTGCAGGCGGGATCGCCGACGATGGCGGCCAGGTGAACCACGCCCCAGACCGGGTGCAGGTCGAGAAGGCGTTGCACCTCGGCGTGTTTGGTGACATCGACGCGAAAGAACTGGAAGCGGGGGTGCAGCCAGCAGTCGATGATGGATTCACCGCCGCAGAGCAGGTTGTCGAGGCAGAGGACCCGATAGCCCCGGCGCAGCAGGGTGCGGACCAGAATGGAGCCCACGTAACCGGCGCCGCCGGTGACCAGGACGGTTTTATGACTCATGGTGCGATCTCTCTGTCAGGAAGTGGGGGAGAGGGGCAGGCTCTCCAAAAAGCGCAGGGCGGCGACATGGCCGGGATCCTCGTCGAGGATGGGGCGCACCACCGAGGCGGCTTCTTGCGGAACGCCGGCGTCCAGCAGGGCCTGTCCCAGGCGCAGCCGGGCCACCGGGTCCGCGGGATTGATGCTCAGATACTCCCGATACTGGGCGATCGACTCCTGCAAACGCCCCGTGAGACGCAGCAGCGAGGCGTAGTGGGGCCGGTTGATCGGGGAGAGTTGCGCCAGTTCCGCCAGCACCGGCAGGGCCAGATCGAGGCGTTGCCGTTTCAGATGAATGGCCGAGGAGCGACCCAGACTCTCCTCCCGCAGGTAGGGGCGTTTGACCCGATCGTATTCGTCCAGGGCGGCGTCGAAATCCTCGCTCAACTCCGCCACGAATCCCCGGAACAGGGCCAACAGCTCCTCTTTTTCGGCGAGCTGGCTGTTTTCCAACCCGGCCAGGATGTGGCGCAGACGGTCGGCATCCTTCTGGCGGAAGAGTTCCGCGCCTTTCAGACGCACCAGATAGGGATGCACCTTGTTGCGAATGAGCTGTTTGAACAGATGCTCCTGTTGGGTAATCTGCTCTTCGAAGCGTTGTCCGGCCTCCTCGAAGCGGGGCAGGAGTTTGGCATTCTGTGGAAGTTGCGCCGCAGCCGGATGATTCTGCAAAAACAGTCGCGCCCGACCGGGTTGATTGTCGTTCTGCCACTGCTGCAACAGCATCTTCAGGTTGGGATTGGGGCTCTCCTCTTCCAGGCGCATCTGCAGTCGCTGTCGCGTGGTGTCGAGCAGCTTCAGCATGGCGGTGGCGCTCTCCTGATAGGTGCGATAGTAGCGGGCGCCCATCTCCTCGATATCGGCGTCGCTCCACTCCCGGTTTTTGTCCGGGCGCACCAGTTTGAGAAACTCGCGAATGCCCCAGCGTTTCACCAGGACGGCGCTGCCGTGAAAACGGGTGTCGATCTCCTTTTCGACCTCGTCCATACGCAGTTTGTAGCGGTAGTCGATCTGCCCCTTGGCGCGGCCTTTGCGCCCGAAGAAGCGGGCGTTGCACTCCAGCCCTTCCACGGCGAGTTTGCGGATTGCGGAGACCTCTTCGCGCACCCGCGCCAGCTCCTCGATCATGGCTTTGGCGTGGGCCTGGCGGGATTCGGCGCTGTCGGGGGGCAGCAGGGTCTGCAGCCGCTCCCAGGCGGGGCTGTCGAGGGGATCGAGACGGATTTCCCCCAGGGGGCGATGTTCGACCCCGCTGATGCGGGCCGCCCCTTCGGCGGGATTGATCACCGCAACGCCCCGTTCCTGACCCATGCGGGCCAGTTCGGCCAGGCTGGGAATGGCGGAGAAGAAGTCGGAGCGGGTTTCGGCCAGCCAGCCGCCGTTGGTTTCGACCTTGTATTCGGTCTGGTCCATGAAGGGCCCCATGTCCGATTCGACGCTGCCTTTGGCGTGGGTGAAGCCCTCTTTGGTGAAACAGAGGTCGAAGCCGCCGAGAATGACCTGGGAAAAGCCCATGAACAAGGCCAGACCCAGGGCCTGATGGGAGACGGTGATGCCGGGGAACTGGTGATTTTTCACATTCAGGGGGGTGGCCCAGAGGAAGCGGGGCCCCATGTAGAGGTGTCTGCCGCGCCATTGACCCACCAGTCGCGGGGTGCAGTGGTAAAGGCTGACCAGCAGGGAGCGTTCCCCGAAGCGCAACATTTCGCGGGAGGCGAAGAAGGCCACGTCGTGGGGGTCGATGGAGAAGAAGATGTCGGGGGTCAGCCCTTCGGCCTGAAGTTTGGCGGCCAGGCGGGAGACGGCCAGCAGCACGATCTCCTGGCGATGGGCCTTGACCCAGGGCAGGATTTCGCTCAACGAAGGTCCGGCCGCCAGGAGAACCGCCGTTTTGCCGGGAAAGGCTTCCTCCAGCAGGGTGGCGGGCAGACGGTTTTCGGCGAGGTTTTCCAGGCCGCGCAACATGAAGATCTGGGTGCCGGTCTCCACCAGGTTGTTCATGCGGTGCTGGTGCAGGGAGTTGGCGATATTGGCGTGCAACCCGGCATATTCGACCAGATTGGCGTCCAGGGCGGCCAGCGAGCGCAGCATGGCCACGTTGCCCAGGTAGAAGTAGTCGCGTATGGAAAACTCGGCGGCCTTGGCTTCCCAATCGAGGGGGGTACACAGGGCCATGTTGGCGGGCAGATCCTGCCCAATGCCGGCAGCGGCCAGGGCGGCGATGATCTCCGGCAGTTCCACGAAGAGGAAGCGGCTGCCGTCGGGCAGCCCTTTGCGACGGATGTAGGCGGGCAGCAGGCCGGAGTCGGTGCCGGTGATGATGTAGAGGTAATCCTTGTCCTTGAAGGCTTCGCCGAAGTGCTGCTGGTAGAGGGCGGCGGAGCCGTTGGCGGAGAAGGACTCCTTGTTGACCAGGGGCAGGTAGGGTTCCCCGAAGCGGTTGGTGCGAAAGGTACCGATTTGGGTGTCCATGGGCGATCCGGTGTTGGGGTGGTCGAAGGGTGAGATGGGAAGAATTTGGGTAGAATTTGGGTAGAACTAATGCAAGAAATGCGCCTGTCAATGATGCTGCGTCGTGCTGTCCACCCATGGTTTGGCCAGCGCCCCCCGCACCTCGAAGCGTACCCGGTCCAGGGTCTCCGCTTTTTCCGGAGATTGACGCACCAGTTCCAGATGGTGAGAACCCGGTGTCGGAAACCAGCCCTGTTGCGGATCGATCACCTTGTGGCCATCCAGCCGCCAGGAGAGGTTGGCGTCCGGGGGTGACATGAGAAAGAAGAGCCTCTGCCGCTCCGGGGGGATGTCCGGATCGATGGCCAGAATGGCGCCCTCCGGGGGATGCTGTATGCGAACCGGGCGCTGGGCATTGAGTCGCACGGTGGTCAGTTCGGTGTCCTTCAGGAACCACTCCTCACGGGATGGTTCCAGGGGAGGTTCGAAGCTCACGCGGGTTGCGAGCAATCCGGGCGGGGGGGGAGGCGGAAGTGAGGGTTGCCCGCGATGCAGGAAATTCATCACCTCCAGCCAGGCCGGAGCCGCTCCGGAGACTCCCGAGACCTCGTGCATCGGGGAGCCGTCGAAATTGCCCACCCAGACTCCGACAGTGTAGCGGGAGGAGAAGCCGACGCACCAGTTGTCGCGCATCTGCTTGCTGGTGCCGGTTTTCACCGCGCTCCAGAAGGGGGTACTCAGGGGGTTGTCCAGACCGAAGGTCATGCCGCGTGCGATCGGATCGGCCAGTACCTGAGCCACGATGAAGGCGGAAGCCGGATCCATCACCCGTTCCGGCTCGATCCTCTCCCTGCCCGGTTGCAAGGTCAGAGGGGAGGCCAAGCCGCCATTGGCCAGGGTGCGATAAGCGCCGACCAGTTGGCGCAAGGTCACCTCTCCGGAACCCAGGGCCAGGGCGTAGCCGTAATAGGCCGCCTCCCGGTCGAGAAGATCGAAGCCCAAACGGCGCAGCCTTTCCAGAAAGGTGACCGGTCCCACCAGCATCAGGGTGCGCACGGCAGGGACATTGAGGGACGAAGCCAGCGCGGTGCGGAGACTCACCCAGCCTTTGAACGCCATATCATAATTTTGCGGGGCGTAGAGTCCACCGTTGGTGTCCAGTTCCACCGGGGCGTCTTCCAGTAGAGAGGCGGCGGTCAACAAACGCTGTTCCAGGGCCAGTTGATAGAGGATGGGCTTGAGAGCGGAGCCTGGCTGGCGGGGGGCCGTGACCCCGTCCACCTGGCGGGTGGCTTGGTGATTGCCGGCGTTGCCGACATAGGCCAGAATCTCGCCGGTATCGTTATCCACTGCCAGCAAGGCTCCGTCGTGTACGTTTCGTCCTGCCAACTGGGCCAGTTGCAGGGCCATGGTCTCCACGGCGAAGCGTTGCAGCGGGCCATCCAGGGTTGATGGCAGCCGCTCCGGAAGGGGCTGTCCACCAGGAAGCCGCGCCGCCAACTGTAGGGCGGCATGAGGGGCCAGGGCTTGCAACGGACGGATGGGGGGTAAACCACCTGTCAGAACTCGCAGGGCCATTTGCTCCAGTCGGGGGCATACATCCGCCTGGGCGCCAAGTCGGCTCGCCAGAGTGCAAGCCCGTTGCGCCACCCGCTCCCCCGAAGCGTTGGGGGAAGGGATCAACGCCGCCAACAGCAGGGCCTCCTCCCGCTCCACCCCGGAGGGAAACTTGTCCAACAGGGCACGGCTGGCGGCGTGAATGCCCTGAACTTCTCCCCGAAAGCTGACCAGATTGAGATAGGCTTCCAGAATTCGCGCCTTGCTCCAGTTCCGTTCCAAGGCCCAGGCCGCCCGCAGTTGAGCCCACTTCTGCCCCGGAGAGCGTTGCTTCTCCGAGGGACGAAGCCCCGGATCAAGCCGGGCTGCCAACTGCATGGTGAGGGTGCTGGCTCCGCCTGCCTTTTTGCCTTGCAGTCGGAACCAGCCCGCCCGCAGCAGCGCCGGCCAGTCCACACCGCCATGTTTCCAAAAGCGACGGTCCTCGGAGGCGATAATCACCTCCTGCAAGGCCGGGGAGACCTCGGTCAACGGGGTCCAGGGCAGGCGCCGTGCGCCAAGGTCCAGCCGCAGTTGGTGCAACGGCCGGTCTTCCCGGTCCATCAGCAGGATGTCGCTGCTGCGGTGGAGGGATTTGACCTGCTCGAACGAGGGGATGACCGCTTCGCTTCCAAGGTACAGCCCCCAACAAAACCAGAGCAATCCCCCCGAAACCGCCAGGATCAGTCCGCTGCGAACAGCCCCTCCGCTCATGGGACCACGGTCACGGGATCAACGGGAAGCTCTCCCAGCATCTCCGGGGCATACATCGCTTCCACCCGGCTGGGGGGCAGGGAGAAGTGACCCGGATTGTTGAGCCTCACACTGTACTCCACCGTCCACTTCCCTTTGGGAACCCACCGGTAATAGGCGTGGAAAGCTTCGAAGGTGCGTTCCTCGAAAGCTGGACGCACCCAGCCCTGCCGGTTCTCTCCCCGGGTCAGGAGGCTGGAGTCCTTGGCAAGCCCGGTGCCCAGAATGGTTCCCCCGGCGGGGATTGGGTCGTTGACCACTACCCAGGTCATGTCCGATTGAGCCTCCAAATCGAGTCGCACGCGCATCACGTCCCCTCGGCTCCAGACACCGGGACTCTTTTGCTCTACCGGGGTGACGCTGCGCTGAATGCGGTAACCGGTGGACAAGGGCTCCTTGAGGGGGATGGCGGCGCGACTTTGCAGAGTCACCCAGGGTCGCCCCGTTCCCCGGTGTTCCAGGGCCAATACGGACCGATCCTTGGGCCAGGGCAGCTCCAGGGTTTTCCCGTGGGGCTGGGTATTCCAATCCAGAATCTGTCGAGAGTCGCCCAGGAAGGCGGCACTCTCCCCGCTGACGGGCTCGGATTCGAAGGCGGCGGTGAAGCGTTTCATGGCCGTCACCCCCCAGGCATCCGCAGTGGTGGTGCTCCAATGGCCGTTTTGCATGCGTCCCAGCGCACCCCGGACCAGACGGGGCATATCCTCCTTCCATTGGGGATCCTTCAGCAGAGCGAGAATCAACCGGTTGGCGTTACTGTCGGCGGAAATCATCAACCACCACAGATAATCCGACCGCTCGGTCGAAAAGCTCATACCGGTTCCCTGGAAATTCAAGCGGGAGCGGAGAATCTGCACCGCTTCCTGCCGCCGTTTGGCCTGATCCGGCCAGTGGCCCGACCTGTTCAGCAAATTGAGCCAGTCGATCACCCCGGAAGTGGGCCAAAGATTGGGCTCGATGCTCAGCGAGGTGAGCTGCTCCGCAGGGAGTTTGCCATGGCGGGAGAGGGCTTCGAGGGCCGCCAGTTTGCGCAGGGTGAGGTCGGCGGCGGGAAGGTCCGAAGAGCGGAGAATCTTGCCTTCCGCAAAGCGCCACAGGCCCGAGGCCATGCGCTTGCGCGTTTCGTCGGGAATGGTCCAGCCGTTGTCGTGGGCGAGGGACAGAATGTAGGCGGTGAGGGTGTCGCTCCCTTCGGGGAGGATGGGGAAGTACCGGGCCAGCCCGTCGTCGTCCAGATAGGAGGGTAAGGAGTTCATCACGTTTCGCCACAGCTCCCCATCCTGCAACGCCACCGCTTTGGAAACATTCTGTTCCAAACAGGTGTAGGGATACCGGGACATGTACTCCTTCACTCCGGAGAGTTCCGCTGTCAGCCGGTCCTGGAACTGCACCCGAAGGCCTCCCCTTCCGGGAATGGCGTCGGCAGGGATCTCCACTGGGATTTCTGTGGGGTTTTCCAGAGATGTCAATGTGGCCTGGAAGACCCGAACCGGAACGCTTTGCACGATCTCCTGGGTTGCCGTGAGCTTGTCGCGGGCTTCTCCGGCGACGGCCTCCACGGTCCAGCTCAAGCGCTTGCCATCCAGGGGGGCCATGGTTTCCCACCAGACCTCTCGGCTTTCGCCGGGGCTCAGCTCCACCTCTTGTGGAGAGAGGTTTTGGGAAGTTGACTCTCCTCCTTCGGTGCGGAAGGTGGTGATCAGGGTGCCGGTGAGGGCGGTTTTGAGCGACTGGTCGCTGCTGTTGCGCAGGGTGAAGGCGGCGCGGAAGGTGTCCTGCTCCCGCACCATTGGAGAGATGCCGGAAAAGAGCATCAAATCCTGGCTGGTTCGGAAGGAGGCGGAGCCGGTGCCGAACAAATCCTCCCCGGCGTGAGCAATGGCGACCACCCGGAAGGAGCTGAGGGCGTCGTTGAGAGGAATGGCCACTCGCGCCGTTCCATTTTCATCCAATTTAACCCGTGGCTGCCAGGAGAGCAGGGTGTCCAGCAATTGTCGTCCAGGTGCTTTTCCCCCGCCACCGCCGGGACTCACCGCTTTGCGTCCGTAATGGCGGCGACCGATGACCTGCATCTGGGCCGTGGCGGTTTGAATCTCCAGTGAACGTCGGCGCATCATGGAGGACAACAGGTTCCAGGAGGTGTTGTTCTTGAGTTCAAGCAGCCCTTCATCCACCGCCGCCAGGGCGACTTCCGCCCCGGCGGGCAAGGGTTTGCCGTCGGGGCTGGTAACCTGAATGAGGGTCTGAGCCTGCTGCCGGACTTTGTAAAGGGGCTGATCGGTGCTCACCTTCACCCCCAGTTCATGGGCTTTCCACCCCACGTTGAGTTCGGCATATCCCAAGCGGAAGGCGGGTTTGCCCAGATCCACCAGGGCGGTGGGTTGCACCGCGCCGGATCGACCGCGCACCGCCAGAACGGAAACGAAAACGTTGGGAGCGTAATGACCTCGCATGGGCACCTTGACCACGGGGTTTTGTCCGGAAAGATGCTGAACGAAGTGATCCAGCACCCCCTCCCGTTCCACGGTCACCAACGCCGTCGCCTCGCGGAAGGGCATGCGCACCTGCAGAAGAGCCTCCTCGCCGGGTTCCCAACGTTTTTTCTCGGGCAGAAGGTCCATGCGGTCATTATTTTGAGAGCCAAACCACAACTCCCCCTGTTTAACCACCCAAACCGCAGTATTGACGTAGCTGGTTCGCCCTTCCGCATCGCTGGCTTTAGCCTGAAGGATGATATTGCCGGCAACGGGAGATTTGGTATCGCAAAAAAGCTTTCCGAGGTTGTCGGTAACGCCCCTGCAAAATCCGTCCGACAGTTTGTTGATTTCACTGTGGTTGTCGTAGGCGTAAAAGCCACCGAGAAGTCGTTTGCGATTCGAATAATACTTACGTTCCAGCAGGTCAACCGATACATTCACTCCGGCTGCAGGCTGTCCCTTGGTGTTCAAGGCCTGAATCTGAAATTTGAATTGATCCTGGCTCGATGTCCATCTGTCCGTTTTAAGCCCCAACACGACCTGAGAGGGATACAGCGTTACACGGGTCGAGGAAGTCAGTCGTTCGCCGTTGGCGTCCTGGTATTCCATTTCGGCCTGCAGTTCCCGTGGGCGTTCGGTGGGATCCATGGGAAAGGAGCCTTGCGCCGTCCCTCCAGCGCCCAGAAGGAGCGACTGAACCGGTAGAGGTTGACTTTGGTCGGAGGAACTCTCCCCACTGCCGGGATTGTCCCAATCGTCATCATGTCTGGACCACAGGCCTCTTTGGCTGTGGTTTTCTTCCGCAGTCGCCTGCCCATTGGAGAAAACGAAGCCGTCGTAATCGTTAAATTGCAGGGTCTTGGGACGAACCAAGCCTCGCAACTTCACCGGAGCGTAGCCTGCAGCCCCACCGGATAGGTAACTCAGGCGCAAATCAAAGGCAACCTGCCCCGGATTGACCGGGGTGGACTCTACCGGATTCAACACCGCCTTCATGGTGGGAACCCGGTATGACTCCACGGAAAAATTTCCCGAAACGCTTTTCAGGGTGCTATGCGGTGATTTAGTGTTTTCCTTAAGCACTACATCGTAACGTCCGGCCTTGGCCTCTTTTGGGATCGGCCATTGATTCTCAGCCGTGTTGGCCTCATCCCACTTCAAGGGAAGTTTGTACTCTTGACCGCTTCCTGTATGGCGGATGATGGCCTGATTTGGAAGACTTTCCTGCGTGGACAGTATGATGCCATTGCCACTCCCTTGCCGGGCAAAGTGTTTCATGGAGACGGTTTCTCCAGCTTTCAGGAGGGTGCGGTCGAATACAGTGGTGTTGAGATTTGTTGAGTTATAGTTATCTCTATTTGAATTTCCAAAACTGTTTGAGGAAATCCCCTGGTTCCATGTGGACAGCAGAAAGGTTTGGTCTTCACCCAGTTTGGCGGAAACTAACAGGGCCTTTGCGTGCAAGTGCTGGTAATCACGGAGACAATCGGAGGAGGAGTTCGATTGCTGGGGCAACTGTTGGGGAATGGCGAGTACGCCGCTACCATCTGTTTGGCCAGTGAAATAAACTTGGCCACCGCAGTTGCCGACCCGGACTTCCGCACCGGCAACAGGTTTTCCCTGATCCAGAGTGGTGACCCATACCAAGGAGGATTCGTTGCCGTATTTGAAGTGAACCGACAAATTGGTGACCAGAACGGCGGTTTGCACGTAATAGGGTTTCTTGTCCCCATGGAGTTCGGATCCCAACCGATCACTGGCCAATTCCACGATATAGTATCCAGGATTCTTAAAGGGAATCCCTAATACTTCAAATGGTTTTCCGCCTTCCGGTCTTGGAAGAATGAAACTTTCAGGAGAGATGTGCGACTGGTTCTGGAAAACAGAATTTCCTCCGGGTTTTTTTGTTGTGACATGCTTTTTGCCGTCCCAGCGATGCTCTTCCTTTTGGGCTTCTGTTACCCGGTTCATCCAGGTAAGAAACTCCACCGGTGTGTCAACCCGCAGCCGTTGCCCTCGCACTTCGGCGGGTTTTGGCCAGACCTTTTCCCGGAAGTTATCCCACCACCGGGCAACGGCGTTGGAGGTTTGTGCTGCCTGTTTGGCTTGTTCTTCCGAAGCGTAGCTGCCGGAGCGGGCGGCATCCAGAGGCAGAACCGCTTCCAGGTTGCGCACCGTTACAGGCAGAGTCGCATCCCCCTTGGCCTCCACAATTCCAAATGCACCGGGAAATTTGATCAGGGCCGGGGTCTGATCGGTGCGTACAGCCAGTGGATAATGGCTCCGATTCTCCAGTTCCCGGCCCGCATCGTCCTTGAATTCCGGGGGAAATTCCAGAGTGAATTGGCTCGACTCCGGGAAAGGCCCGAAAAAATGGGTGAATTCTACATATTGCTCAGAATTATTCATGGAAGCTGATTTGATTGGCGATGTTTTTTTATCTTTTTCAATCATGTGTGAGTTTTTGTACGTATTATTATGGCTATCTTTGAGTGTAACTCGTTCAGCGTAATGGCGGGATACTGGAGCCGAATAGTGTATGATCAGGGGCAGCATAGGCATGCAACCCGCATCCTTATTGGCTCTTTGACAGGAAAATTCGGCGGTAAAACCCTTTCGAACCGTGAATGAGAGTTGCTGAGAGTGTTCAGTGACTTCTCCGCTGGCAGTGCGGATTCCCTCACCCCACACCAGCCCAACTTTTGCCTCGGTCGGCAATCGGCGCCTGCACTTGGCTACAACGAGGGGGGCATCCTCCTTGTCCGCCATGTCCAGAAAACGCTCCCGATCCGTTCCCCCTTTCGGGAGTTTGGATTGAATGCGCCATTGCCTACCCGAGGTGTCCCGAAATACCAACGATAAGAAGTAAGAGAGTTGGCCCTTGGTCTCTTGCAGCACCTTGCGACGCTCCGCACCTTCCAGCAGATCAAGCCCCACCTTTTCCCCCACCCCGGGGATTTCGCAATAGGCGTTGGCCAGGATGGAGGCCTTTTCCGCCGGGGCGTCCAATCCCAGAATGAAGATTTGCTCCTCGTCGATGATGGATCTTTCCTGCGGAAAGGAGGCCATTACAGCCGGTCCGCCCGTGGAAAAGACAAAGGGGGCTTCGTTGGTCACCGAGGCCCCTGCCAGAGAATG
Organism: Magnetococcales bacterium; assembly: GCA_015231925.1. NCBI lineage: Bacteria > Pseudomonadati > Pseudomonadota > Magnetococcia > Magnetococcales > Magnetococcales bacterium. The sequence goes on along the minus strand of JADGAQ010000026.1, from coordinate 14,179 downwards.
CAGCCCGGACTTGAGGGCGAAGTGGCATTTCACTCCGGCGGGAAGATCCTGTTCGAAGTCATAAACCCAGTTTCGGCTGTCGGCCCATCGACCCTTACCCGGAGCCGGGCAGGTGATTTCAAAGGGGTCCGGCAGACGGGGGTCCCCGAAGGAGACCATGGGAACGCTGAATCGGGCGCTGACTTGTCGTACCCGTTTTATGGTGCCTTGCGGGGAGAAGTGTTCCACTGAGGCGGGAGCGGTTTCGGGCTCGGAATCACCCGTGGCGCTGAGGGACGTTGCACCAACAGGCAGAAAGAGCAGGGCGGTTAATCCAACGCCAAGAAAAAGCGCTGAAAGGATACGGCGGGCCGAGAATCGTTTCATGGCAAGCACCCTGTTGCCCTTCAGGCGGGTTGAACGACACATCGCACACGATGAATCAGGGTTGTTTGGATGCCGCAACCCGACCATTCCACTCCCGAAAAACGCGCTCGGACTGCACCTCGGCCTGGTCGAAGACCTCCAGACTTTCGAAGAAATAGTCGAAGAAACCCCGCTGGGTCTCGATCTCGATCTCCACCAGTTCGATGGGGTGAAAGTCCTTGCAGGATAGATGATTCTTAGCCAACAGGTCGTTGATGGTCCGCATGGCGGAGAGTTCGCCGTAGTAGGCGTTGTTGAACAGCAGCTCAACCTTGAAATCTTCCGCTTCGAAGAGGTTGCCGGGCAACTCCCCCCGCCAGGTGCGACTCTGGGGACGGGCCACGAAGAGGGTGTCCACGCAGGTCAGTTCCTTCAGAATGAACTGCCGGTGATAGGCCCCGTCCACCAGAACCTCTCCGTCGAACTTCCGTCCGAAACCGTATTGCAACAGCCACAACGCGGCCTCCAGGTAGTCCGGGGTGATGGGCCGGAAGATGCGCCCGCCGTAATCCCGTCCCAGCTCCCGCCCCAAAAGTTGCAACGCGACGGGGTTGACATGGAGGTACTCCTTGCCGCTGGCCGGGGCGTAGCTGTTGAAAACCACTCCGATCGAAGCTTCGTTGAGGATGGTCGCCATCTCCGCGTAAAACTCGTCCGAGCGGGTGGGAACAACCATGCGAGCGGGGAAAAGCAGATCGAACAGGGCGTTGCGGTCCATCGGGGGGAATTGGCCCAGAGAATCGCGCCAGTTGTCCCACCAGGCGGGACGAAAAACGCCGGGCAAGCCCTGAAGCATCATCTTCCAACCCGACAAATGGGCGAAGGGTTCCGGCAGCCGGGGCATGAGCCGTATCTGCTCCTCCAGCTTCTCCCTCATCGGCCTATTGGCCAGCCAATGCGCCGTCCAATGGATCATGCCGCTGGTGCAGGAGATGATGCGGGGCGTGATCCCCTGTCGGCGGGCCGCCTCCAGAAAACCCACTCCGTGGGCGTTGGACCCGCCCAAACCACCCAAAGCAAAGCCAACACCGCGATCTTGACGGGTTTCCGGCATGACTGACGCTCCTCGACGCTGGGAATAGACACGAAGGATGCCTTCCGTACCCGGAATGGTAGATCCTCGGTTCACAGGATAAGGAGCGGGGAATTCGGCAGCAATGTTTTTTCGCGGATTAGCGGGAAGGGGCGAAGTTCCCGTCCAGAAGGCGCATGACCCGAATGGTCTCCTGCACGTTTTCCAGGGGTTGTTCGGGGCCGGAGGGCAGCATGACCAGTTGCTGATCGAGGGAGGCGGCACGCGGGAAGGGGCCCTGGCCGGCGAAGTGGGGGTATTGGTCCACGTTGCGGCCCAGCGGTTTCACCTGAATGCCGGCGCGTTCCATGGCCTGGGTGAATGCGCCGCGACGGGGGCAGAGACACTCGGCCCGCAGGGGGACTTCGCCGCCTTCCAAATCGACGGGAGCCAGGCGGATCCAGTCGAGACCGGCCAGCCCTTCGCGGTAAGCGTTGAACAGGCGGCGCTGATGCTCGATCCGCCGTTTCAGCTTGGGCAATTGCGCCAGTCCCATGGCGGACTGAAGGTCGGTGAACTTGAAGTTGCCGCCCAACAGCGTCTCCGGGTCCACCTGGGAGGTGCCCAGAAACCCCTGATTGCGGATGCGGCGCAAACGGTCGTGATCTTCCGAGGTATGGCAGACCACGAAACCGCCCTGTCCGGTGGTCAGCAGTTTGGCAATCCCTAAGGAAAAACAGCCGAAACGACCCGCCCGGCCCAGGTACTCGCCATCGGGATGGCGCGATAAAAAGGCCTGACAGGCATCCTCGATGAGGGCGATCTTGCGGGGTGCGGCCAGCTCGCGCAGCGCCTCCAGGTCGGCGGCGCGTCCGTTGAGATGCACCGGCAGAATGGCTTTGGTGCGGGGGGTGAGGACCTTGTCCACCTGCTCCGGGTCGATGACGGGGCGCTCCGGGGTGCAATCGACCAGCACCACCCTGGCTCCCAGCAATGCGGCGGCATTGGCGGTGGCGATCCAGGTGCGCACCGGTACGATCACTTCATCTCCCGGTCCCACCCCAACCGCCAGCAGACTCACCAGCAGCCCCGCCGTGCCGCTGGGGAAACAGACGGCATGCGGCACATCCAGCAGGTTTGCCAGCTCCTTTTCGAATCGTTCGGTCTCCACCCCCATGCTGATGTGTTCCCGCGCCATGGCCCGCGCCACGGCTTCCGCCGCTTCCTGCCCCACTTCGATGCGCCAGGAGGGAATCATGCCGGCTTCTCCCGTTGCGCCAGCCACTCTTCAGCAAAGCGGTTGTCGTAGGAGCATTGGCACCACTTCCAGCAAAAGCGGATGTTTTCCCCCTTTTCGATCTGCGGAAAGAGCCGTTTGCGGGCCTCGCCGTGCCAGATCTCCCGGAAGGAGTTCTCGCAGATGTTGCCGAAGCTGCAATCCTCGTAGAAGTGCTTGGCGCAGGAGAAGAGGTTGCCCTGAAAATCCATGTTGGTGCGCACGTTGACCCCGATGCAGCGGCTCCACGGCGGCAGCAGCGCCTGATCGGTGAAGGTGTTCCAGCGCACCTGCACCGAAGGATCCCGTTCCGCCTCTTCGAGCAGAAGGCGCACTGCGGGGGGAATGGGGAAATCGCCGTCGTATTTATCGATGCGGTTGCGAAACACCAGGGTATCGGTGCCCACCTTGCGGTGCAGTTGCGCCAGGGCGGGAATGGCGTCCCAGTTGCGATCAAAAACCACCCCCTGCAAGGCCAGCTCCACCGGCAGACGGTCGCGTTTGCGCAGAGCCACGGCGTTTTCCAGATTGGCCACCAGCCGGTCCCACTCCTTCGGTTGGCAGCGATGCACCGCCGCATAGGTCTCCCGATCCCCGCCGTTGACGCTGACCCGGATCCAGGCGGCGTAAGGCAGGATGCGCGGGGCCATCCTTTCGGTGAGTATCTGCCCGTTGCTGGAGAGGGCCATGCGCAGACCCAGTTCGTGACCCACCTGGAAAAACTCCGGCAGATGGGGGTGCAACAGCGGTTCGCCGTTGCCGGCGAAGAAGACCTCCTGCCCGCCCAGGGCTGCAAAATCCTGCAAAAAACGCAGAAAAGCCTCCCTCGGCAGGAAGTTCTTGTGCATTTCGAAGGGGGTCATCTGCTGGGTGGAGCAGTGGATGCAGTCGTGATTGCAGCCGTGGGTCACGCCGACCTCGATGGCCAGCGGTCCGGGGATGCCGCCTGCGGCCCAGGTTTCCAGACGTTCCGGATGGCGGGCCAACTGGCCGCCGCCGAAGCGGATGGGCGTTTGCGCCAGGGTCTCCCGCGAGGCATCGCTGTCCGGATGGCGGCGACAGGGGCGGGGATGGGGCAGAATGACGCTGTTCATGGGCGTTGCAGGCTCTGGACGAAGTGGTGGGCCATGGTTTCCACCCGGCCCATGGTCAGCCCGGTGGCCTGCCGGAAACGGCCGGAGTCCATGGAGATGTCGATGGGGCGGGGCTCCAGGAAGGGGAAGTCGTTGATGCCGCACACCGCCATGCGGAGACCCTCCAGCGGTCCGAAACGCCGTTCCAGGGCGTTGCGCAGATGCTGAAACATCTGCAGGCGGGTGAGGGTTTCGGGACCGCCGCAGTGGTAGGTGCCGGAGAGGTCGAGTCGGGCTGCGGCCTCCAGCGCCACCACCAGATCCTCCACGGCCACGGGGCAGAAACGCTGATCCTGGGCCAGTCGAATGAGGTCGCCCCGGTCGATCGCTCCCAGCCACTCGTCGAAGAGGGTCTGGGTGCCGGGGGTCTTGCTGTAGACCTTGGGCAGTCGCAGCACGAGATGTTCCCGTCCACTCTCCCGCAGAAATGTTTCGATGCGCACCTTCTGCTCTCCGTAGGTGGCCAGTGGGCCGACGGGGTCCGTTTCGAGGTAGTTCCCCTTGCGCCCGTCAAAAACCATGTCGGAGGAGGTGAAGACCGGCTTGATGCCCTGTTCGAAAAGCTCTTCCAGCAGCCGTTGCGTGCCGAGGACGTTGACTTCGTCGGAACGGGCGCGATCGGCGGCGCAGGGGTCGAGACGGGTCATGCCGTGCAGCACGAAGGCGTGAGAAAACCGACCCTGATCCCGGATCAGATCGGCAACCTTCATCACCCCCGGCGTGAAGGGCCGGGTTCCGGCCACCGGTGTGGCGTAACAGGTGCCCAGGGCCATAGACGGGCCGATACGGGCGAAGAGGTGACTCCCGATGAAGCCCGATGCGCCGATGATGAGCCAGCGGGAGGTCATGGCGATCCCCGTTAAAGTCGCACCACGTCGGGCGCCGGAGCGGGGGCGCCGACCTTGCCGACGCGCAGCAGACCCTTGTTCACCGCGTAGGAGTAGAAGTTCTTGAAGGTCAGGCCGCTCAAGGGCAGACCGGTGGAGGCCATCTCCCGCATGCAGGTTTCGTAGAGCCACTGGTAACGCGGCGAGTAATGGCTGTAGGTGCCGATGAAGTAGTTCCGGGCCTCCGCATCCAACACCTCGTCGCTGCAGTCGGCCTCGATGAGATCCAGCACGCGCACGAAATAGTCGTACTGCACCTTGGCGAACTCCTGTTTGAGCGCCAGATACTGCTCCTTGAGTTCGGCGAAGGGCCGGGCCACGGCCTGGGCCACGGGGGCGTTCATGGGGTTCTGGATGCGGGTGATGAGGTTTTCGAAGTTGACCTGATGCCCGTTGAGTTCCAGGGTCAGGGGAAAACGCCCGAAGAGGCCGTCCCAATGCCGCGCCGCCCGTTGCGCCCGGATATCCCGGAAGAGGTAGGTGGGGGTCTCCCAGGGATTGGCCGGTTCGATGACCCGATTCTCCTCCTTGAGGACGTGGTAGAGGTGCGAATCGCGAATCAGCATCAGCGAATTGGTGATCTGGTTGGGATTGTCGACCAGCTCCATGTCGCGCAGAAAGGCGATGTTGGTGCGCAGGGTCTCCATGGTGGAGTTGGGATTGAACATCATGAAGCCGATGATGACGTAGAAGAGGCCCATATCCTTGAGGCGGCGCAGGGTGGCCTCGTTCATGGCCACGTTGGCCTTTTTGCCGTAAAACTCCAGTTCGTGGTCGGATCCGGCCTCGATGCCGACGATGACCACGTCGATGCCGGCCCGTTTCCACAGGCGCAGCAGCTCCTCGTCCTCGGCGGCGTGCATGGTGTCGGCCCGCATGTAGACCTTCAGGGAGAGTTTGACATCGCGCCGGATCAGCTCGTCGCAGATTTCGCGGGTGCGGCGCTTGCCCACCCGACCGGCGGGATCCTCGAAACTGGAGTCGGAGAGGTTGAAGATGCGGCCTCCCTGTACCTTGACCAGCTCTTCCAGTTCGTCCACCACGTTTTGCGGGGACCGACCCCGCCAGATCTTGCCCTTTTGCAGCTTGGTGTAGAAGTTGACCGAGCAGAAGTGGCAGTTGGCGGTGCAGCCTCGGGAGGTGACGATGCGCAGGCTGCCCAGAATGCCGTTGTCGAGTTCGTCGCGATGCATGTGGGCGATGAAATCCCGGGCGGGGAAGGGCAGGGAGTCGAGCTGGGGAATCAGGGCGCGCGGCGGGTTGCGCACCGCCTTGCCTTCGGCGTTGCGCCAGACCACTCCCTGAATGGCGGAGACATCGAGGCTGCCCTTTTCGAACTGCTGCAGCATCTCCAGCATGGTCAACTCGCCTTCGCCGTAGACCATGCAGTCGAAGACGCTCTCCCGCTCCAGAATCTCTTCCGCCATCGAGGAGAGGAAGGGCCCCCCCAGCATATGGAAGGAGTCGGGTTTGCGCGCTTTGAGCCGGGAAGCCACATCCTGAACGCTGAGGTAGTTGATCATGTTGAGCTGAAAGCCGTAAACATCGGCCTCGACCAGGGCGGCCTCGGCGATGGCCGGCTCACCCTGACTGGCGAAGCACTGATGCACCCGGACATCGTAACCTTCCCGGCGCAGAAAGGCCGCCAGACAACCCAGTCCGATGGGAATCTCCTCTTCGTACTGATAGTCCCCGTCCATGACCACGTTGATCAGGGCGACAAGCGGCTTTCCGGCCATGGGTTCACACTCCTCATCCATGATGGCGGGGCAGTTTCACCCCCGCCGTGTTTTCGATCCAGTCCAGGATTTTGCCCACGAAGCGGTCATACGAGTAGTAGTGGGCCAGCTCTTCCGGTCCCTTGGCGGGAGTTTGGCTCAGGCAAGCCGCCATTTCGGAGCGGGTTTTGAAAAAGAGACACTCCTCTTCCCAGTGGGGCTGCTCCGAAAAGCTGCGGGCATCGTAGACCAGCGGGATGCAGCCGCAGGCCGCCACTTCCGCCAGCCGCTGGGAGGCCACGAAGTAGGCATTGGCGTTGAGGGCGTAGAGGGTCTGGTTGTAGACCTTGGCCACTTCGGGGCCGTGGGGCAGTTCCCCCTTGAAATAGGGGCGCACGATGGCGTTCCACTCCCAGAAGCGCCCGTAGATCTCCACCTCGAAGCCGGCCTTGCTGCCCTCTTCGCAGAACCATTCGACCACCCGATGCCGCACCACATAGGAAAAGAGCACATCGTAGACGTAGATGTAATCCAATTCCGTTGCGTCGGCAATGGCTTGGATGGCCTCTTTGTCGAAACCGGCCCCCGATTCCAGCCGATTCTCCAGCAGGACGATGGCTTCCTCCTCCCGAGGCAGGCCACGGGGATCGTTCGGATAGCCGCACCCCACGAAGACCAGTTTGCGCCGTTCGGCCAGGGGCGTCCAGTTGCGGAAGATCTCCGGATCGTAGCAGAAGTCCTGACGATGCACTTTGGAAGCGCCGGTCTTGTAGATGAAATCGTCCCAGATGGGATAGGCCGAGCAGACCAGATCCCGCTCCCGCCAGGGCAGGGGCTCCCCCTTGGTGATCTCCGGCATGGGATCCTGCCACCAGACCGCGTTGAAGGTCTCGGGATGAATCCACTGATTGTTGCAGTGGTTGATGTTCATCATCAGGTGCGGATTGAGGCGATGCTGCTCGTCGATGTAATTGAAGCCGTCGAGTCCCTCCAGATCACTGTTTTCCAGGGCCAGATGGGTCACGCAGCCGGCGCGTTCGAAGGCGCGGGCCAGTCCCTTGGAGCAGAACTGCATCACCGTGGTCTCCCGCGAGGCGGGCAGAAAGACCCGCAAGGGCTCGCCGGGCAGCAGGGGGGCGTGTTGTTCCCGACAGGTCAAGGCCAGATCCGCCGCCCGGTTCAGACGGGTCAGCCGTCCCTGATCCAGCAGGGTGGCCAGACGCACGGCGTCACGGGTTTGCTCCACATCGTTGGGATCGAAGGCGACCGCTTTGGGCAGACGCAGGCGGGTGTTGGGAATGAAGTCGGGAATGGCCTCTTCCGGCAGGTGAACCATCTGCCGGGGGGCATCGGCCAGGGCTTTGCCGCCGTAGTAACAAATCTGCGGCGCGTCCACAGCCTGGGTCTGGCGCACCCGCTGGTTTTCCAGCGCGGTTTCCAGGGCCTTGTCGCGATCCAGGAAATAGGTGTCCCGCACCTCCCGCTGACGCCGTACCCGCAGAGGCTCCGGGGCGTAGTGATAGAAGAGGGTGACGTGCAGCGAAGACATGTTGAAATGGCCCAGGGACTCGTAGGCTTTGGCCAGGTGGATATGGGCCTCGTAAAGCTCCGGACGCAGATTGACGGCGTGGCTGAGGTAGTTGGCCGCCTCCCGGTTGCGCTCCTGGCGGATCAGCAGTATGCCCACGTTGACCAGGGCCTCGGGGAAATCGGTCTTGGACCGAATGGCCAGCAGGTAGTGTTTCAGGGCCCGGTCGTGCAGGTCAAGCTTCTGGTAAAGATTGCCCAGGGAGTTGTGAAAGAAGGGGTTCTGCGGCTTCATGCCCACGGCCCGCTCCAGGTAGGTGCGTGCCCGGGTGTAGTCGCGGCGGTCCATCAGGGCCACGCCGGTCAGGTGCCACACCTCGTCGTTGCGGGAGTTCAGCTCCAGAATCTGTTCGTAGAGGTCCAGCGCCTGGTCCAGTTCGTTTTTCTGATGATGGGCGATGGCCGTGGTCAACAGACGCATCTCGGTGGCGAAGGTGTTCACCTGGGCTTGTGGTTGCATGGTCGGCTCCTCGGTATTCGTCACGGCAGTCCTGTCGGCGGTGTTTCGATCGAGAGGGGTGGTCACCCGTTCACCACTTTGGCGAAGCGGCCATTCTTGTCCAGCAGGCCTTCCCGGGGCGCATCCGCATTTTCCTGGGCGGTGTAGTCGGTGCCTTCCGCATTGGGGAAGTAAATGCCCAGGTTGCGAATGGTGTTGCGGCGCCAGCGCTCCAGTTCATCCAAACCGATACCGGCCATGCGGGCGAAACGGGCCTTTTTCTCGGGCGTCTTGAAATTGATGCGATCCCACTCCAGCGCCCGTAACATGTGAAGATCCCGAGGCGTGAACTCCTCGGTGGTGATGCAACCCCGTCCGAAACCAAAAAACTGGGAGGAGCCGAAGTTGAAGCCTTCGGGCAGATAGCCCTTCTCCCTGGCGATTTCGTACATCTGGGTGCGGGGCAGGGGGGTGGCGATGTGGAAGGAGGTCATGTCCGCATCCATCTCCTCGGCGAAGCGGAAGGAGTCGCGAATCTGGTCCCAGGTTTCGCCGGGGCTGCCGATGATGAAGTCCGAAGCGGTTTCGAAGCCCAACTCACGGGCCTTTTTCATGATGCCCGCCACCCGATCCAGCTTGAGGGGCTTGCGCAACACATGGTCCAGAACATACTGGTTGCCCGATTCGATGGGCAGGATCAACTGGTAGCACTTGGCCTCCCACATCTGCTCCAGCAACTCGTCGGTGAGCAGGAAGGTGGCCAGGTTGACCGATTTCCAGTGCAGGTCGTAGTTGCGCTCGATGAGACCCTGCAAAATCTTGCGGAAACGGGGCTTGTTGAAGATCAGGTTGTCGTCGAGAAAGAGGATCTCCTTGATGCCGAACTCGTTGACCAGCCAGTCCACCTCGGCCAACACGTTCTCGGCGGTGCGGAAGCGGATGCGTTTGCCGTCGATGGCTTCGGTGCTGCAATAGATGCAGGGATAGGGGCAGCCCCGGCTGGTGGTGGTGATGGCATAGGGCTCGTAACGGGCGTTCATCACGTTGCCGAAGGCGTTGTTCGACTCGAAGTAGCGCGGCAGTTGCGCCTTGGCGTAATTGGGGAAGGGCACGGTATCGAGGTTTTCGATATAGGTGACGATGGGATTGACCACCGTGACCCCGTCGCGACGCCAGGCCAGTCCGTCGAAAGCGCTGAAATCGGTGCGTCCCTCCTCCAGTGCGGCCAGCAGCTGGGGAAAACGCTCCTCGCCCTCGCCCATGACCACGAAGTCGGCCACGCCGTCCTCCATGGCCAGATCGGTGGAGGTGGTGGCGTAGGGGCCTCCCAGAACGATCACCGCTCGGGGCAGACGGCGGCGGATTTCGGCGGCATAGCGGTGAAAGGTGGGGGCGTATTCCAGGGACATGCAGGTGATGCCCACCAGATCGGGTCCGAAGGCCTCGATTTCGGCCAACGCCTGTTCGAAGCCGAGATTGCCCAGATGGGGATCGAAGAGGTTCAATTCGTAATGGGGAGGCGTGACCGCGCCCAGCATGGCCAGGGTGTAGGGCGGCACCACCCACAGGCGTTTGCCGAACCAGGAGGTGTTGGGAACGGTGATCAGGATACGTTTGATAGTGCCCATCGTTTGGCCTCTCCTGCCGGGAAAGGAATCGCCATCTTGGAAGATCCCGCAAGATGGTTGCATGAAGCGTACCATCTATCGGACCACGACGGGTCCTCATGGTTCATTTTATCGGCAGGCAAGGCATAATTGTTAAATCGATTCGGGGCGTCTCATTCGAAAAAGATGAAATCGTAGTCGCCGGTGTAGCCGCAGCGGCGGTACCACCAGGCCCACTCCTCGGGGGAGTAGAAGCTGCGGCAGGTGAGTTGCCAGTAGAGCAGATTGACCTTTTCCCGCTCGTTGCGGAACGATTCCACGGCGATGTAGCGGTTGGTGCCCCGACCCACCCGCTGGATCTCCCGAATGGCGCGTTCCAGGTCGAAACAGGGCAGATTGTGCAGGGTGATCACCGAAATCACCAGATCGAAGGCGTTGTCGGCGAACGGCAGGCTGGAGGCGTGGCCCCGCACCAGACGGTGGGACAGCTCCTCCTTGGCGTGGGTCAGACCGTATTCGGAGAGGTCGAAGCCCACCACCTCGACGCCGGGCACCACCTGGGTGAGTTCGTAAAGCAGGTAGGCCTTGCCGCAGCCCACATCCAGAATGCGATCCCCGGCCCGCAGTCCGTAACGTTGGGCCAGCTTTTCGGCCATGCCGCGCCAGCGGCCGTCGTAGCGATAGCCCCCGTAGCCGAACTGGCGTTCCCCGTCCCAGTAGTCCTCGCCCCACTGGCAGGCGACGACGGCGCATTCGGCTTTGTCGTGGTCCAGCACCCGCTGCCGATAGTCCCGTTTGGTGCGGTTGTGCAGGGTGGAGATGAAATCGACCTGTTTGAGCATGAACGATCCGCCTTGGCTGAACCCGTCTTATTCATAAATTTCTGCTGCAACCGGACCAGGATCGCGCCATGACGGCGTTGCGCTCGCTCGACGATCCTCACCGTGGAACGGCCACGGTTCCGGTCGTCGAGGCGTCGCGCGCCTTGTCCTGACGCGCCCTGGCCGGCTTCGCGACGAAATTTATGAACAAGACGGGCTGAAAAAGAATGATTCTCGCAGGGCATTAAACAAAAAGTCCATGCTCCGGGTCAATGGCCAGAAATTCCAGGATGGCCAGGTTTTTGGTATGGCTCACGCAGTGGTGGTGACACGAACGGGAGGGATCGAAGGCGAAAAGCCGGGCGCGATTCTCCTCCGAAAACCAGAACTCCCGGAAGGAACGCTCCCTGATGGAGCCCAGCAGGCCGCTGGTGGTATAGGCCTTGTCCTGGCAGGTGTAGACGTTGAGATCGGCCCCGATGACGGTGAGAAACTGCAGGAAGGGGCAGAAGGTGTAGTGTTTGTCGAAACGCTCTTCCAGTTCGTGATAGTGGTTGATGACGCTGAAACGGGCATCGGAGAGTTTCAGCGCCTGGTCGATCTGGCGTCGCACCTCGTCCTTGATGGGGGCGTGGTAGCGATTGTTTTCCGCCCCCGAATTGGCCACCACCGCGCCGCTCACCTTGACGTGGTTGACCCCCAGATCCTTGAAACGCCGGCACGCCTCCAGCAGGTGGGTGTGGTTGTCGGTGGTGACGATGAAGCTGATGCCCAGGACGCAGGCAGTCGATCGGGAGGTGAAGGCGCGAATGTTGTCCGCCACCCGGGTGAAGGAGCCCAGGGGAATGTGACGCGCCAGGCTGTAGCTATCGTCGTCCCAGGCGTCGATGGAGATGCGCACCCAGGTGCCGTAGCGGGCGAAGGCCTCGGCGATGCGTCCTTTCAGGTTGGCGCCGTTGGTCAGGGAGGCCACGCGAACCCCTCCTTTGGCCAGGCGTTCCACGCACTCCGGAAGCGGTTTGTAGATCAGGGGTTCCCCGCCGCCGGAAAAGGTGACCGCCTTGACCCCCATGGCCACCACGTCGTCGATGATCCGGAACATTTTGCCCTGGGGAATGGCATCTTTTTCCGCCATGGTTTCGCCCAGGGAGAGGTGGGAGACCTTGTAGGCGCAATACCAGCAGTCGTGGTTGCAGCGGTTGGTCGGTTTGATGCGGATATGCACCGGGGCGACCACGGTCTGCTGGCGCAAGGCCTGCAGATGCTCCTGAAAACGCAAAAACTTGAGTGAACTGTAGAGGGTTGCCATGGCCAATCCTTAACGCCGGTTGCGACCCAGGGCCAGGTTGACCCGTTCGGCGATCTGCCGGGGATCGAGCCCGTGGTGGCTGAGATGCTCCTCCTGGGAGCCGTAATGGTCGGGGAAGGCCTCCGGCAGGGAGAGTCGCAGCAGGGGCGGCAACTGCCCGTCACGAGACCAGGTGAGAGCGGTATCGCACAGCACTTCGGCCACGGCGCTGCCCAGTCCGCCGTTGCGCTGATGCTCTTCCAGGGTGACCAGCAGGCGGCAGTCGTCGGCCAGTCGGAACAGGGCCTCCTGATCCAGGGGCTTGACGGTGTGAAAGTGCAGCACACCGCAGGCCACGCCCTGATCGGCGAGCAGATCGGCGGTTTGCAGAGCCCGCTGGGCCATGATACCGGTGGTGAGCAGTCCCACCTGTTTGCCCTCGCGCAACGTCACGGCGCGGCCGATTTCCAGAGCCGGTTCCGGCGGGGAGACCAGGGCGTCGCCGCCTTTGGCCAAACGGATATAGAGCGGGCCGGGCCAGTGGATGGAGGCGGCCATGAGGGATTTCATTTCCAGGGCGTCGCAGGGCGCGGTGACCGTCATGTTGGGCAGAGCCCGCATCAGCGCCAGATCTTCCGTGGCGGTGTGGGTGGGACCGAGGGGGGCGTAGACCATGCCGCCGCCGTTGGCGATGAGACGAACCGGAAGTTTGTGCAGGCACAGATCGACGCACACCTGCTCCAGACAACGACGTGTCAGGAAGGTGGCGATGGTGTTGACGTAGGGAATATAGCCTTCCAGGGCCAGACCCGCGGCCACGCCGATGAGGTTCTGTTCCGATACACCCTCCATGAAAAAGCGTTCCGGCATTTCGCGCTGCATGGCCGCCAGGGTGCCGGAGCCGAGATCGGAGCCGACGAAAACCACTCGTGGGTTGTCCCGCGCCAGTTGATGAACCATTTCCAGGGCCATGCGACGCATCAGGGTTCCTCCAGCAGGGCGGCCACCGCTTCGGCTTCGGCGGGTTTGAGTTTGCTCTTGTGGTGCCAGTCGGGATTGTTTTCCGCCAGGGCGATGCCCCGACCTTTTACGGTATGGCAGATGAGGCAGGAGGGCTTGCCCGGTTCGAAAGGCAGACTCTTCAGCAGGGCCTTCAAGGCGAGGGGATCGTGTCCGTCGACTTCCCGCACCGCGAAACCGAAGGCGCGCCACTTGTCGGCCAGGGGTTCCAGGGCCAGAACCTCGGCCACCGGGCCGTAGGATTGCAGCTTGTTGTAATCGACCAGGGCGGTGAGGTGGTCGAGCTTGTGTTTGGCGGCGCAGAGGGCCCCTTCCCACACCGAGCCCTCGTCGAGTTCACCATCGCCCATCAGGACGAAGACGCGGGAGGGGCGTTCGGAGAGGCGCACCCCCAGGGCCATGCCGATGCCGACGTTGAGGCCGTGGCCCAATGCTCCGGTGGAGGTCTCCACCCCCGGCACCTTGCCGTATTCGGGGTGTCCTCCCAGGGGGGAGTCGAAACGGCAGAAGCGATCCAGCTCCTCGGGGTCGAAAAAGCCCTTGTCGGCCAGAATGGCGTAGAGGGCCAGACAGCCGTGGCCCTTGCTGAGGATGAACCGATCCCGGTTGGGCCAGGCGGGCTGATCGGGCCGCACCCGCAGGATATCGTCGTAAAGCACCCGCAGGATTTCGATGATGGAGAGGGCCGAGCCGGGATGTCCTCGCCCACCCTTCAGCAGGCCGCGCAGGGCCAGCCGTCGCAGGGAGCGGGATCGACTGTCGAGAGGTTTGGCTTCCATGGCGCATCCTGCCGAAGGAGAAAGAGACCCGGTAAAAGAGAGTGCCAGATTGGTTATCGGTTGAACAGGGGCGGGGCATGAGGGCTTTCTTCCGGATGGGCGGGGCCGGTTGGCGGATATCCGAAGAAACTGCCAATCTTGTAATGACTGTGCTAAACAGAAGCTTCGGGAGACGGCTAAATCCCAACCGGTGCAGGGAAACCGAAA
>JADGAQ010000025.1 GCA_015231925.1 Magnetococcales bacterium | reverse complement strand
CCCCCCCCGACGGGTCCAGGGCAGCGCCCTGGGACTTTTCCGTTTGCTGTTGACTTCCGACCCCATGGGGTCCAGGGGGCACCCCTGGGACTTTTCCTTTCGCCGTTGGCACGATCATGCTGCACCGTGCATGGGGCCTGAATAGTTACAAACGATCCAACTAAATGAAAATTCAAAGGATAGAACATTTCCTTTTTTGATACTTAAAAGATAAAATATTGAAAGTCAAAAAATTTAAAATATAACCCCGCTTGGCTGCGGGAGTTTTGCAACTCCCTCGTCAATACGGTCAAAGGCCGTGCTATGCAGGATCCTGAACAGCTACCCTCCCCCAGACTAACTCATGCCCCGTAAAAATGAAACACCCCCGATGACATCAATGGCCATCGGGGGTGTTTTGCCACTCAAAACCGATTGGGAACCGGCCTTACATATCCATGCCGCCCATACCGCCCATACCGCCACCCGCAGGAGCGGGAGCGTCCTTCTTGGGCAGTTCGGCCACCATGGCTTCGGTGGTGATCATCAGACCTGCCACGGAGGCGGCGGACTGCAGGGCATGCCGCACCACCTTGGTGGGATCGATGATGCCACGGGCCACCAGGTCGGCATACTCGTCCTTGGAGGCGTCGAAGCCGAAATTGGCGCTGTTGTTGGCCAGAATCTGGGCCACCACCACGGAGCCTTCGGCGCCGGCATTCTGGGCAATGATGCGCACCGGCTCTTCCAAAGCGCGACGCACGATCTTGATGCCCACACTCTGATCCTCGTTGACGCCTTTGACATCGCCAAGGGTGCGGGAAGCCCGCAACAGGGCCACGCCGCCACCGGGAACGATGCCTTCTTCCACGGCGGCCCGAGTGGCGTGCAGAGCGTCGTCCACCCGATCCTTGCGCTCTTTCACTTCCACTTCGGTGGCTCCACCCACCTTGATCACCGCAACACCGCCGGCCAGCTTGGCCAGGCGCTCCTGCAGCTTCTCGCGGTCGTAGTCGGAGGTGGTCTCTTCGATCTGAGCCCGGATCTGATTGACCCGCGCCTTGATATCCTCGCTCGCGCCATGGCCGCCCACGATGGTGGTCTCATCCTTGCTGATGATGACCGACTTGGCGGTGCCCAGCATGTCGATGGTGACGTTCTCCAGCTTGACGCCCACATCCTCGGAAGCCACGGTGCCGCCGGTCAGGATGGCGATGTCCTCCAGCATGGCCTTGCGGCGATCGCCGAAGCCGGGAGCCTTCACCGCCGCCACTTTCAGGCCGCCGCGCAGCTTGTTGACCACCAGGGTGGCCAAAGCCTCGCCTTCCACATCTTCGGCCACGATCATCAGGGGACGGCTGGACTGCAGCACGTTCTCCAGAACCGGCAGGATCTGCTGCAGGTTGGAAACCTTCTTCTCCACCAGGAGAATGAAGGGATCATCCAGGGAGCAGAGCATCTTGTCGGCGTTGGTCACGAAATAGGGCGACAGGTAGCCGCGATCGAACTGCATGCCTTCCACCACTTCCAGGGTGGTCTCCATGCCCTTGTTCTCTTCCACGGTGATGACGCCTTCTTTGCCAACCTTGTCCATGGCCTCGGCGATCATCTTGCCCACTTCGGTGTCGGCGTTGGAGGAGATGGTGCCCACCTGGGCGATCTCTTCCGAGCTGGTCACTTCCTTGGAGATCTTCTTCAACTGACCCACGACGTTGTCCACCGCCAGGTCGATGCCACGGCGCAGGTCCATGGGATTCATGCCCGCCGCAACGGCCTTGAGGCCTTCGCGAATGATGGCCTGGGCCAGAACCGTGGCGGTGGTGGTGCCGTCGCCCGCTTCGTCGGCGGTCTTGGAGGCCACTTCGCGCAGCATCTGGGCGCCCATGTTCTCGAACTTGTTCTCCAGCTCGATCTCCTTGGCCACCGTCACGCCGTCCTTGGTCACCCGGGGAGCGCCCCAGGACTTGTCCAGAACCACGTTGCGGCCCTTGGGACCGAGGGTTACCTTCACGGCGTTGGCCAGGATGTTGACACCATCCAGCATCTGGGCCCGCGCACTCTCACCGAATTTCACTTCCTTGGCTGCCATTGCTTTTTTCTCCGAGCGTATCTACCGGTTCAGAATTCGTTAGGGGATGCGGTTTGCCGGGCAAACCGTCTGCGGATTACTCCAGCACGCCCATGATATCGTTTTCGCGCAGGATCAACAGCTCCTGCCCGTCCACCTTCACTTCGGTACCGGCGTATTTGGCAAACAGCACCCGATCGCCCGCTTTGACATCCATGGGACGCAGTGAGCCGTTTTCCTGAAGGGCGCCCTTGCCGACGGCCAGCACTTCACCCTGAATCGGCTTTTCCTTGGCGGTGTCGGGAATGATGATGCCTGCAGCGGTACGCTCGTCCTGCTCCAACCGCTTTACGATGACCCGGTCATGCAGCGGACGAATCTTGGTCTTCATGCTCATGGTTCTATGTCCTCCACGTTGCTGAGATTCTCTCTTGAAGTACAAAGCGGTCGCCCCGGAAACCATTCGGGCGGACCGCAGGGGTTGCCTGTCGCGAGTGATCTGGAGTAAAGCCGTCCTGGCCTTGGGAATCCGGCATCGACATTGGCACTCTCCCGATGCGAGTGCCAATGTATGCATTCTTCCGGGAATGTCAAGTGGGGGAGGCACTATTTTTTGCAATGCGAGAGAGTTGCGCTCTCCCTTAACCAAGCCTCGACATGCTTTGTTTCATTTGACTTTCAATATTTGTATCTTTTAGGAATCAAAAAAGAAAATGTTCTGTTCTTCGACTTGAGGGTGTTTGTTGTAATTTATGGGATTTTTCATTAAAATTTCTAAACTAAATTCTATTTAGTGTCAATACTCGCAACTATTCAGACCCCTGCACGGTGCAACATGATCGTGTCAACGGCGAAAGGAAAAGTCCCAGGGGTGCCCCCTGGACCCCATGGGGTCGGACGTCAACAGCAAAAAGGAAAAGTCCCAGGGCGCTGCCCTGGACCCGCTGGGGGGGATAATCCCCCCCAGACCCCGTATTCCTGAACAGATACCAATGCTCATTGAAAATCAAAGCAATTGCAAAACTGCGAAGCAATGGTTCATAATGATTTAAAGTCAAAGTCAAAGAATAGAACATTTTCTTTTTTTATATTTGAAAGATAAATATTGAAAGTCAAGAAAACAATATATAAGTTTTCAACCCCCTCGTGCCGCATTCCCGCTCTTCAGGAATGGGGTCAAACGGGAAAACAGCCTGCCCGCCGCCGCTTCGGGCAGAGAGACGGTCAGAGAGAGCGTCTCCTCCCCCTCCCGCTGCTCCAGAACCCGCCCACAACGAAACAGGGTGGCCAGCAACTCACCTTCCGTCACCGGCAACTCCAGATGAAAACGTCGCCAACTGCGGGAGAGCCGCTCTTCCAACACCTCCAGCATCCGGGGCAATCCCTCCCCGGTGCGGGCCGAAATCACCAGCGGCGCTTCACCTTCCCGTTCTCCGAGCAGCGTGCCGCAACTCTCCGCCGACAACCGGTCCACCTTGTTGTAAACCACCAGCATCGGCTTGCCGGAGACCTGCAACTCCTCCAGAACCGCATCCACCGCCTCCATCTGCTCCCGGAATTCGCCATCGGAGAGGTCGACGACATGCAACAGCATATCCGCCTCCCGCACCTCCTCCAGCGTGGCCCGGAAAGCCGCTACCAGGGAATGGGGCAGTTCGCGAATGAAACCGACGGTATCGGAAAGAATGACATGACTGCCCCCCGGCAGGCGCAGGCCCCGCATGGTGGGATCCAGGGTGGCGAACAGACGGTCCTGAGCCAGAACCTCGGCTCCGGTCAGGCGATTGAACAAGGTCGATTTGCCGGCGTTGGTGTAGCCCACCAGCGCCACCGTGGCGAACGGCACCTCCTGCCGCTCCTGACGATGCAGACCCCGGGTGCGCTTGACCTGCTCCAGCGCCGTCTCCAACTGGCGAATGCGCTCCCGGATCAGGCGGCGGTCCACCTCCAACTGGGTCTCCCCGGGGCCGCCCCGCAACCCCACGCCGCCCCGCTGTCGCTCCAGATGGGTCCAGGATCGCACCAGACGGGATTGCTGGTAGAGCAGCAGCGCCAGCTCCACCTGCAGGCGTCCCTCCCGGGTTCGGGCCCGGGCGGCGAAAATCTCCAGAATCAACCCGGTGCGGTCCACCACCTTGACCTTCAGCGCCCGTTCCAGATTGCGCTGCTGTACCGGACTCAAGCCCGTATTGAAGACCAGAACGTCGATCCCCTCCGCTTCCATCTGCTCCCGCAGGGAGGCCACCGTGCCTTGTCCCAGATAGGTGCCGGGATGGACCCGGGAAACCGGGCTGATCCGCGAAGAGACCACCTCCAGCCCGGTGCCCGACGCCAGATGCATCAGTTCGTCCAGCAGACCTTCGGCCCTCTCCCGGGACAATCGCCTCTCCTGCGGTTGCAGCAGAAAGGCCCTCTCGGGTTGCGGTTTCGTATCGTGCATACTCTCCGGATGTCCCTTATACCGCCCGCGACGTTCCCGGGGCGCTTCCACCCGGCGAAGGGGGCATATCCCCACGCAACTCTTCTCCGGTATGGACCATACGCGAAGGCATCACCGTGGATACCGCATGCTTGAAAACCAGCTGCGTTACGCTGTTTTTCAGCATAAGACAATAATTATCAAACGAGGTGATCACCCCCTGCAATTTGATGCCGTTGACCAGAAAAACCGTTACCGGTACCTTTTCCCGTCGCAAGGCATTCAGGAACGGATCCTGAACATTGTGATTCGCTGGTTGAATAGCCATGTTGATCCCCCTAACCTGCCAGTGTTCAGTTCAATAAAACGTTTTCAATCTGTCTATTCAACCATATCTTGAAGAAAATGGTTGATTCGGGAAATACTGGAATCCAGGGCCTGTTCCCCCCCCACGATCCGGAACAGGTTGGCCTGACCTCGCAACCAGGTCCATTGGCGTTTGGCGTAGTGTCGGGAAGCCTTTTTGGCCTCCTCGACACATTCCGTCAAGGATCTCGTCCCATCCAGATACCCGAATAACTGACGATACCCTACTGCCTTCATGGCAGGCAACTCCCGATGATAACCAAGACGCAACAAGCTGGCCGCCTCTTCCAGCAGACCTTGCTCCATCATCCCCTCGAAACGGTGGTTGATGCGTTGATAAAGCGCCTGCCGCTCGCAGTCGAGGGCCAGTTTCAGCACTCTTCGACCAGGGGACTGTTGTTGGGCCTGCCACCAGGCCAGAGGGTGGCCGGTGGTGAGACGCACCGCCAGGGCCCGCAGAATGCGCTGCCCGTCCGCCGGGGTCAGTCGGGCCGCCCCTTCGGGGTCGCACTGCGCCAATCGGGCGTGCAGGACGGGCCAGCCGAGCCTCTCCCCGTCGTGGCGCAGGTTTTCCAGGATGGCTTGATCCATGGGCGGTGTCGGGGCCAACCCCTCTTCCACCACCCGCAGATAGAGTCCGGTGCCCCCGACGAAGAGCGGGATGCGCCCTCGGGACTGACAATCCCGGATACATTTTTCCGCCGCCTGTTGATATCGTCCGGCGGAGAAGGGATCATCGGGGGTCACCACATCCAAAAGATGGTGGGGAACCTGTTGCCGGGTGTGGGCATCGGGTTTGGCGGTGCCGATATCCATGCCGATATAGAGTTGCATGGCGTCGGCATTGATGATTTCCAGGGGAAATTCCCGGGCCAGCGCCAGAGCCAACGCGGTTTTGCCGCTGGCGGTGGGACCGGTCAGAAAGATCAATCCGTCCGTTGGCGGATTCTGCTGAGAAAGGAAGGCATTCATGCTGCTGGAAAATCGCATTGCGTTGGTGACGGGAGCCGGTGCCGGCATCGGTCGGGCCGTGGCGCGGGCCTATGCCCGTGAAGGCGCCACCGTGCTATTGCTGGGGCGCACCCAAGCCAAGCTGGAAGAGACTTATGATCTCATCATTTCCGCCGGTGGGAGGGCCTCCCTGTTACCCCTCGACCTGGAAAACGATTTGGGCAGAGTGCCGGAAGCGGCGTTGGAAATCAACCATCGCTTCGGCAGACTGGATATTCTGGTCAACAATGCCGCCGTGCTGGGCACCATGGGGCCGCTCACCGCCACCGATCCGATGCAGTGGGAGCAGCTTTTCCGCGTCAATCTGACGGCGCCCTGGTTTTTGACCTGTGTCTTGCTGCCTCTTTTGCGCTTGAGTCCGAACGCTTCGGTGATCAACGTGGTATCGGGAGTGGCTTTCAAGGGTATGGCTTATTGGGGGCCTTACGGTGCTTCCAAGGCTGCGCTGGTCAACATCACCGAAAGTTTTTCCCAGGAACTGGAAAACACGGCGGTGCGCTTCAATACCGTCAATCCCGGCGTGGTGGCCACCCGCATGCGGGCGTTTGCCTTTCCCGGCGAGGATCCGGCCACACTGCCCACGGCGGATGAGATCACCCCGGTTTTCCTCTATCTGGCGTCGGATCAGTCCAGGGAGGTGCGCGGGCAACATCTGCAAGCCGGGGAATGGCGGGATTGGCGGGCGATGTGACTTTTAATATTTTGTCTTTTAAAGGAGTAAAAAAAGAAAATGTTCTGTCCTTTGACTTTATCAGGTGTCCTTCATGAATCTTTATCATGAATCGTCCAGAAGGATTTCGCCATCGACTCACACGTCAACCGGGACAATCGTGGCTTGGTCGAATGCACGGAGAACGAACAGACACCGCTGGTCTGCCGTTACCGCGCAACACGTTGCGATTCAGGCTGTTTTGCTCGAAAATTTCCCAGTGTGACTCCCGTTTGCACGATTGATCAACTCCGACTCCTGAGGAATGGCGGCATGCAAAAGCACAAGATGACCCGCATCACCGTGGGATCCCACTTCGAAGGGTTCATCAACCAGCAAATCGCCCAGGGTCGTTTTGACACGGCGAGCGAAGCCGTCCGGGCGGGATTGCAGCTCTTGGAAGAACGGGAGACCAGTCTGTCCGCTTTGCGATTGGCCCTTCGGGAGGGAGAAGAGAGTGGCACGACGGACTATTCGTTGCAGCGGTTGATCGAAGAACTCGACTCCGAAAGTGTCAACGGATGCCAACCTTTATCCTGACACACAAAGCCTTGGAGGATTTGAAAGGAATCGGACGTTATACCGGTGGCCGATGGGGACAAGAGCAGCGTAACCGTTACCTGGGGATGCTGGACAGGTGTTTTCACGATTTGTCCGCCAATCCACTCCGAGGCAATGAATGCCATTTGGTCCGCTCCGGCTATCGGAAATATCATGCAGGCAGGCATGTTATTTATTATCAGATTGTTGCGCAGGAGGATATCAAGATCGTTCGTATTCTGCACGCCAGCATGGTGCCAGAACACAATCTACACAATGTCATATAGAACAATAAGTTTATTGTTTCTCTCTTAATATTGTGCATTTACTGATTGAAAGGTCTCTGATAAAACACATAGCTAATTTATCTCCTTTTTGTAGAAACAATTGAAAAATAATACCTTGCTGGCCCTCAAAGTTAGTAATTCCTTTTACTTCGAAACCATCCCTAACTAATTCAGAAAACGGCTTAGAGTTTTGTATTTCATATTCTCTTATTTCGTTCTTACAGCCAAAATTTAATAAGGAAATAATCGAGATCATAAACATAATTTTTTCTGTAGCCATACTTCTCTTTAAAATGCGCAATTTTCCACCTCTTAACAATAATAAACATCCATTTCAAAACTAGGCAACTCATTTTAATAATAAAGGAAAAGTCAAAGGACAGAACATTTCCTTTTTTTGATTTCTAAAAGATAAATATTGAAAGTCAACGGATTCACCCCGCCGCCAGCACCTTCTTGAGCTGGGCAACCCCCTCCTCCAGGGTGGACTTCTCCCGCACCGCCTGACGCAAAAAGGCCCGCACCGGCTCGATCAGCTTGATGGCCCGGTCAATGCGCGGGTTGGAACCGGCAACATAAGCCCCGATGTTGATCATGTCTTCCGCTTTGTTGTAAACGGAAAGAACCTCCCGCACCTGACTGGCCAGACGCTTCTGATCCGGCGTGGCCAATTCGTCCATCAGACGGGAAACCGATCCCAAAATGTCGATGGGCGGATAGTGATCGATGGCCGCCAGATCCCGGGAGAGCATGATGTGCCCGTCCAGAATACCCCGGACCGCGTCAACGATGGGATCCTGCAAATCATCGCCTTCCATCAACACCGTATACAACCCGGTGATGCTGCCCTCCCCCCGATCCCGCCCCGCCCGCTCCAGCAACTTGGGCAGCAACATGAAGGTCGACGGCGGATAACCACGGCTGGTGGGCGGTTCACCCCGCGCCAGGCCCACCTCCCGCTGCGCCATGGCGAAACGGGTGATCGAGTCCATCATCAACAGCACATGACGCTCCCGGGCGCGGAAATACTCCGCAATCGCCGTGGCCAGAAACGCGGCGCGCAAACGCAACAGCGGCGGCTGATCCGACGTGGCCACCACCACCACGGAACGGGCCATGCCCTCCTCGCCCAACACCTCCTCCAGAAACTCCTTGACCTCACGACCCCGCTCGCCGATCAGCCCGATGACATTGACATCGGCCTTGGTGTACCGGGCCATCATGCCCAGCAACGTGCTTTTGCCCACGCCGGAGCCGGCGAAAATGCCCAAACGCTGCCCCTGCCCCACGGTGAGCATGGTATTGACCGAACGCACCCCCAGATCGAGAGGGGTGTCGATGCGCCGCCGCAACATGGGGTTGATCGGCTCGGCGTACAACGGCCCCTGCTCCCGCACCTGCGGCGGAGCCAGATCGTCCAGCGGCTCCCCCAGCGGACCGATCACCCGGCCCAACAGCCCCTCCCCCACCAGAACCATCTCCTGACGACCCTGGGAGAGGATCAAACTGCCGGGATGAATACCCTTCAAGGTGCCCAGCGGCATCAGCAAAACCGCGTCGTTGCGAAAACCCACCACCTCCGCCAGAATCGGCTCGCCGTAATCCGGAACCACCTGACACATCTCGCCGATGGCCACCGGAGGACCGGAACTCTCGATCAACAGCCCCACCACCTGCTTGACCTTGCCCAGCAGACGATACTCCCGGCTGTTGCGCCCCGCCTCCAGATACCCCTTCCAGGGAATGGACCACGATTCCGCTGTCACCACCTCTTGCGCCAGGGCACTCACGACGGCTCCTCCTCTTCCAGCGGGGGCCACCGGCCTTCATCCGCGGCTTCCACGGCCCAGTCCCCCAACTCCGCGTCCAATCCGCTCAGCGTGGCCATGAAATCATCCAGCCCCGCCTCCCCTTCGACCGGCGCTGCCATCTCCTCCACCGCCTCCGCCCCCTGCTCCATCGCTTCCGCGATCTCCTCCCCGGCAAAAGCCTCGGGCGCGTCGGAGAACATCGACTCTTCCTGCAACACCGACTCTTCCTGCGGCGCGGTCAGCCAATCCTCCGCCATCGCCTCGTCTTCGACGGGCCCGTCCGCTGCGGAGAGGTCGCCACCCAGCTCCTCCAGATCCTCCAGTGCCGCTTCGGATTCCAGCAAGGTCTCCATGCTGACCGGAACATCCACCGCCGAAGCCGCCACATCCCCCTCCAGCGGAAAGGACGCCTCCCCGGCAAGCGGCTGCGCAGCCTCCGCCACGGCGGAGGGCGGCCTCTCCTCTTCCAACGGCGGCAGATCTTCCCAATCCAGCCCCCCCGTCCAGGCCTGAGCCGGAGGATCGCCCGCCTCGTCCAACCGCTCCAGACGCTCCCGCAGATAGCTGCGCAAACCGTCGCTCACCGTCTGCAGCTGCAGATCCAGCCGGTCTTCGACACCCCCGAAATCACTCTCCAGACGCACCGATCCCGGAGGAACGTTGTTGGCCCGCTCGATGCGCAGCGTGGCGAACTCCGGCAGTCCCGCCAACAGATCCACATCCTCCGGAGCCACCCGGATCACGATGCGGTTGGCCTCGTCCACCTGTTTGAGCAGACGACGCACCCGGGCCTGCAACCCCTGGCGATTCACCGACAGTTCGTGGCCCAACAGCTCCTGAACCAGGGTGATGAGGGTCTCCACCAGAAAACGTTCCGCCGAAACCATCACCCGGCCCGGCAGCTTCTCCAACTCTCGCAGGATGCTCTCCATGCGGGGCAGCACGGCGTCCATCCGCTGGCGCATGAGCTGTTCGCCCATCTCCATACCGGCTTTTTCCGCTGCGGCGAAGACCCGGAGATAAGTCTCCCGTTCCAGCTTTTCCATGCGGCGCTGGCGGATCTCCTCTTCGGGAATGTCCGGTATCTCCGGCTCCGGCTCGGGAACGGGACGGGAGCCGTCGGAACGAAGCGGCACGAAGCCGGGACGCTCGAACTGCTGACGCCCCAGAATCTCGGCGTAGCTGACCCGTCGATGCTCCCGACTCCCTCCCCGGATGATCTGGGCCTGCCCGTAATCGGCCATCTTCGCCTCCTGCCTGGTTTACAGCACCACGTCCCCGGAACCCTTGCCCATGATGACGATGGTGCCGTCCGCTTCCAGACGCCGGGCCACCTTCAGAATCGACTGCTGCGCCGACTCCACGTCCGACACCTTCACCGGTCCCATCATCTCCAGATCCTCGCGCAACATCTGCGCGGCGCGCTCCGACATGTTGCCGAAGAACTTCTCCTTCAGACGGTCTTCCGCACCCTTGAGGGCCGTCAGCAGCTCGTCGTTGGAAACCTCGCGCAACAGCGTCTGGAAGCTGCGATCGTCCATGAGCAGGAGATCCTCGAAAAGGAACATCTCCTTGCGAACCTCTTCCGCCAGCGAGTTGTCCTCTTCGTCCAGGAAGGCCAACAGCTTGTCGGAAATGTCGCGGCTCATCTGGTTGAGCAGTTCGGCAACCTTCTTCACGCCGCCGCCCGCCTGAGAGGTGTAAAGACCACGTGTCGCGCCCAAGGCATCCAACTCCGCCAGCAACGATTCCTCGATATCTTCCAGCGCACCGGGCGGCAGATTGCCCAGCTTGGCCATGCGATAGATCACCTCCTGCTGCACGTCGGGCGGCAGAAAGTCGAGGGTGAAGGCCGCCTGGTCCGTCGCCAGTTGCGACAGCACCATGGCAATGCTCTGGGGATGCTCGTTGGCCAGGAAGTTGGCCACCAGCGTGGGTTCCATCTCGTTGAGAATCTCCCACGGGGTGTTCTTGGGGCCCTGTTGAAGCTCCTTGAGGAGATGGCGACCCTTGTCCTTGCCCATGACCTTGAAGATCAGGTCCTTGACCCGACCCAAACCGCCGTGGACTTCCAGGTTCTGGTTCTCGAAACGGGAGAGGAACTCCTCCCGCACTTCCCGAACCACTTCCGGCGTCATTTGACCCATGCGGGCGATGGTGCGGGAGATCTCCCGAATCTCCTCCTCGCTCATGCCCTCCATCAATTTCTTGGCATCTTCGTCCGGAAGAGAGAGGATGAAGGTCGCCGCCTTCTCCTTGCCCGACAAACGCACGATGGCGCGAGGGGGTTGCTTGCCGCGGGCTTCCCCGCCATCCGCCGCTCTGGCTGCCGCTGCTGCCATACCGATACCTCCCTGTAATGAATGACTTATCCCTGTATGGTGAGGGGGTTCGCATCCTCCGATGCGAACCCCGCGAAGACGACCCTCAACCCCTGCTCTAGTTGTCCTGCATCATCCAGCCGCGAATGACCTCTCTCGCCTCTTCCAGATGTTCGGAAATGAGCTGCTGGGCCAACTGGGCGGTACGATCCGGAATCAGCACCCGCAGCGGCTTCTCGGAAGGCACGGAGCCCACGCCCGCCGCCAGGAGCTGCCGTTCCAACTCGGCCACGGTGCCCGGCAACTGATCTTCGTCCAGCTTCTCGGGAACCATGAGCTTCTTGACCAGGGGCCGCAGCACATAGAGAATCACCAGGGTCAGGAGAATCAGCACCGTCAGATACTTGGCCATCTCCAACTGGAATTCCGGCGTCAACCAGGTGGTCTCCATCGCTTCCGGCGAACGGATCGGATCAAAGGCCGTGTTGGTCACCTGAATGGTGTCGCCACGATCCTGCCGGAAACCGACCGCCTGTTCGATGATGCGTTGCAAACGGGTGATCTCCTCCGGCTCGCGGGCCTTGTAGATCATCGGTTTGCCCTCTTCCTTGGACGGCTCGTAGGTGCCGTCGACCAGCACCGCCACCGACAGCCGCCGAATGGTGCCCACCGGGAGCAGGGTGCGGTTCACCGTCTTGGAGATTTCGTAGTTCACCGTCTCCCGTTCGGCCAGACGATTCTGGGAAGAACCCGACGAACCGTTGCCGCTGTTGGCATTGGCATCGTTGGGTTGCACCCCCGGCACGCCGCCCACGCCAAAGACGCCGTTCGAGTTCTCGTTGACGAACTGTTCGCTGCGCGCCACCTGTCCTTCGGGATCGAACTTCTCCTCCTGCCGCTCCACCCGGGAGAGGTCGAGGTCCGCCGTCACCCGGATGATGCTGCGATCCGGTCCCAACACGCGATCCAGCATGGTCTGCACCCGTTCTTCCAGGGTACGTTCCACCTTTTTCTGCATGCCCAGGCCCTCGTCCGGAGCCAGTCGTCCACCGGCGTCCTCCTTCTTGCCACCCGCCAGCATGTTGCCCTTCTGGTCCGTGAGGGTGATGTTGCTTTCGTCCAGACCCTCCACCGCCGAGGCGATCAGATGCACGATGCCGTTGATCTGCGGCTGGCTCAAGGCCTGTTTCACGTCCATGACCACCGAGGCGGAAGCCTTCTGCTCCTCGTTGACGAACAGGGAGCGTTTCGGCAGCACCAGGTGAACCCGTGCCTTCTGCACTGCGGCGATATTCTCGATGGTGCGGGCCAACTCCCCTTGCAAGGCGCGCTGATAGTTCATGCGCTGCATGAAGTCGGTCATGCCCACCAGATTGTGTTGATCGAAGATCTCGAAGCCGATGCCCGTCACCTTCTTGGGCAGGCCCATGGTGGCCATCTCCAGGCGAAGGTTGTAGACCCGGTCTCCGGGAACCTTGATGGTGCCCCCGCCGGCTGTCAGCTCATGGGGAATGTTCTTCTTGGTCAGCTCCTCCACCACCCGGGCGGCCTCCTCTTCCGGAAGACCGGAAAAGAGGACTTTGTAAGCCGGGCGGGTAGCCAGCCAGATAATCGCCGCCAAGGCGATGATCGTCGCCCCCAGGGCCACGATCAATCCGTTGCGCCCTGCCAAAACCGGCAATCCGCCCATGATTTTGGCAAAAACGCCCTCGTCCTCCGAGGAGATGTCGTCAAAGTCCTTTTTAGTCGCTTCGGCCATGGCCTTACTCCATAAGGCGGCTCAATGCCGCAATCCAACCCAACATTTCCGAATTCATCCCGCTCGGGACATCCCTGACCCAACCGTCAAATATCCGCTTAAACCGGCATACTCATGACTTCCCGATAGACTTCCACCGCCTTGTTGCGCACCTGCATCAGCAGTCGCAAATGCAGTTCCGCCTGGGACGAGGCAATCTGGGCATCGTGAATATCGACACCGGCGTTGCCCAGCATGGCCTTGCGGTTCAGATCCTTGGCCTCCTGCTGCAGCCGGTCCGTCTCTTTCACCTGTTCCGTCAGCATCACGGAAAAGTCCTGCCAGGCGCCGCCCTTACCGCTGCCTCCCGCGATGGAGGGCATGTTCATGGGGCTTAAATTCAGCGGAGGAATGTTCATCAAAGGTTACTCCCTGTCGTTCAGCGTCCGATTTCCAGGGCCTTGAGGGCCATGGCCTTGTTGGCATTGAGAACGGAGACGTTGGCTTCGTAGCTGCGACTGGCCGACATCATGTTGGCCATCTCCGTCACCACGTCGATATTCGGCATGGCCACATATCCGTCGGCGTTGGCGTCCGGATGGGTGGGGTCGTACTGCATGCGCGGCGCGTTGGAATCCACCTTGACCCGGTCCACCGCCACCCCGGTCGCCCCGGCGGCCTGCTCTTCGTTCAAAAACGAGTCGAACGGCTTGGACATGAATATCGGATCCCGCCGTTTGTAAGGCCCACCCTCCGGGGTCTTGGTGGTCTGAGCGTTGGCCACGTTTTCCGCAATCAGGTTCATGCGCAGTCGTTGCGCCGCCAAACCGCTTGCCGTGACACGAAAAGATGACAGAAAGTCCATGTTCCCCTCCCCTGGCCCCAAGGCCTGTGCGTTTCACTCAGCGCGTGGCGCCACCACCGTCGATGACCATGCGCAGTTCACTGATTTGCGAGGACAACGCCTGGCCGGCATAGTTGTACAACAGCTGGTTGGCCGATTGACGGGCCATCTCCTGCTCGACATCGACGCTGTTGCGATCCCCCCTCGGAATGGGAATCTCCACCGCCTGCTGCTCACCGTCGCTGGGCTCGAAAAAGGGTACCGGCATGTGACGCCCGTCGGTGCGCGCCATGGCCATCTCGTCCACCGCCGGCAGGCTCTTCTTCAGCTCATCTTCGAAATCGAGACGCTTGGCCTTGTAACCCGGAGTATCCGCATTGGCGATATTGGCCCCGATGATCTCCTGGCGGCGCTGCCGCAGATCCATCAGGTTCTTCTTGTAGGCACCGTCGACCCCCAACAATCCGAATCCAGGCATGTCCCTCTCCTGTCAAACAATTGACTAATCGCGGGGAACCCACCCCGCTGAGAGGATTTGTGCAATCGGTGTGCCGAGGATGAAACAGACTGGAAAAAAAAGGGGGAATCAGGTCTCTTTGAGCAGGGTCAACTGAGGTTCGTTCTCTTCCATGGAGCAGGCCACGGGATAGAGACCGGTGAAACAGGCGTCGCAATAGCCGCTGACGCCATTGATGGCCTGGTAGAGGCCTTCGATGGAGAGGAACGACAGGGAGTCCGCCGCGATGAAGGCGCACATCTGTTCCAGGGTATGGTTGGCCGCCAGCAACTCGGCGCGGGTGGGTGTGTCGATACCATAGAAACAGGGATGGGTGGTGGGAGGGGAGGAGATGCGCAGATGCACCTCGCTGGCTCCCGCGGCCCGCACCATGGCCACGATCTTGCGGCTGGTGGTGCCGCGAACCACGGAGTCGTCGACCAGCACCACCCTTTTGCCTTTCAGCACGGTGGCATTGGGATTCAGTTTCACTTTGACGCCGAAGTGACGGATCGACTGCTGGGGCTCGATGAAGGTGCGCCCCACATAGTGGTTGCGGATGATGCCCAGTTCGAAGGGAATGCCCGACGCCTGGGAAAAACCGAGGGCTGCCGGAACCCCGGAATCGGGTACCGGAACCACCACGTCGGCCTCCACCGGATGCTCCTGGGCCAGACGGGCCCCGATGCGTTTGCGGGCCTGGTAGACGTTGATCTCGTCGATGGTGGAGTCGGGCCGGGCGAAATAGATGTATTCGAAGATGCACAGATGGCGCCGCATGCTGCGGAAGGGAAAGGTGGAGCGCATGCCGTCCGGGCTGAAGATCAGCATCTCTCCCGGCTGCACGTCGCGCACGAATTCGGCTTCCACCAGATTGAGGGCGCAGGTTTCCGAGGAGATGACGTAGCCATCCTTTCCGAGCCGTCCCAACACCAGGGGACGGAAACCCGCCGGATCCCGCACGGCGATGACATGGCGTTCGTCCATGGCCAACAGGGCGTAGGCCCCTTCCACCTGATGCAGGGCGTCCACCAGCCGTTCCGGAAAGGTGCGGCTGCGGGAGAGGGCCGTCAAATGGACGATGACCTCGGTATCCATGGTCGATTGGAAGATGGAGCCATGGCGTTCCAGGGTCTTGCGCATCTGCACGCCGTTGACCAGGTTGCCGTTGTGGGCTACGGCCATGCCGCCGTAGGCGGTATCCACCACCAGGGGTTGCCGGTTGCGACTGTTGGCGCTGCCGCCGGAGGTGGAGTAACGCACATGGCCGATGGCCATGGGACCGGGCAGATGGGCCAGATCCTGACGTTGGAAGATATCGGCGACCAGACCCTGGTTGCGCTGCACATGGAGAATGCGTTGCTCGGCGGTGACGATACCCGCCGATTCCTGGCCGCGATGCTGCAGGGCGTAGAGTCCCAGGTAGGTCAGGTTGGCGGCTTCGGGATGGTTGAAAACCCCGAAAACGCCGCATTCGTCATGCCAGTGTTCGGCTTCCAGAATATCCAACGTCTGTATCCGGGAGGGGTCGGAGGATTGTTCGAGATCTTATGGTACTCCCCCTTGGCGCGGGGAACCAGGGAGAAATTCAGGGCCGTTGCATTTGAAAATTACGGGGGTCCGGGGGGGATTATCCCCCCCGGCGGGTCCAGGGCAGCGCCCTGGGACGTTTCCGTTGACGTCCAACTCCATGGGGTCCAGGGGGCACCCCTGGGACTTTTCCTTTCGCCGTTGACACGATCATTCCGCTCAATGCGGGCGAGGGGCTGAATAGATACAATTCAGGTAACTATTCAGACCCCTGTTCAGCGCAGCAGATCCGAATCAAAAGAGAAAGGAAAAGTCCCAGGGGTGCCCCCTGGACCCCATGGGGTTGGAGGTCAACGGCAAAAGGAAGAGTCCCAGGGCGCTGCCCTGGACCCGTCGGGGGGGATAATCCCCCCCGAACCCCCGTATATCTGAACAAATACAAAATTCAGGATGGATAGGTTCGGATGGAGGGCTGCACAAAACTCCAACGCCGTTGCAGCGCCGTTCCCAGGAAGGTGGATTCGCCCCGATGCAGGCGACCCACGGCCTGGGCCCCTTCCACCACCCAGGGCATCAGGCGGGATTGACGCGCCGCATCCGGCAGATCCTCGACGGAACCGAGCAGAACCAGCATCGCCGCCAGCATCAGGGTCATGCCGCGACCCACGCCGAGGGCCGCGCCCGCCAGACGCTGCTGCCAGCGAATGGCCTTCTCCTCCTGCTGGAAGGTTTCCATCAGCCGGATCAGTAGCACTCCCACGAACCAACCGCCCAGAAGGGTGAACAGCACCGCCACCCAGGCCGCCAGGGTGGCGCTGGTCAGATGGGGCTGCAAAAACGTCTCCAGGCTGCCGCCGAAAGCCAACAAAGCGGCGATGGCCCCCAGCCAGGCCACCCAGCGCAACCCTTCGCTCCAGGGGCCGCGCACCGCTCCCCACACCAGGGTGGTGCCCACCACCAGCAACAAGGCATAATCCAATGCGTTCATCGCTGTGCATACTCCAGTGCTTCTTCCAGCGTGGCCACTCCGGCCACCGTCATGTTTCCCTGTCGGGCTTCCAGCCGCTTCACGCTGCGGGAGGGCAGCAAACAGCGGGTGAAACCCATCTTTTCCGCCTCTTTCAGGCGCAATTCCGCCTTGGCCACTCCCCGGATCTCGCCGGCCAGACCCACCTCCCCGAAGACCATCAGTCCCGGATCGATGCCCCGGTTCCGGAAGGCCGAATGCAGTGATACCGCCACCGCCAGATCCGCCGCCGGTTCCGCCACCCGGATGCCGCCCGCGACGTTGAGAAAGATGTCGTGGGTGAACAGACCCAGGCCCAGGCGCTTTTCCAGCACGGCCACCAGCATGGCCAGACGGGTGTTTTCGATGCCAAGGGTGGTGCGTCGCGGTTGGGCCATGGGACTGGGGGTCACCAGGGACTGGATCTCCACCAGCACCGGGCGTGTGCCCTCCACCCCGGCGAAGACCACCGAACCCGCCGCTCCACGGGCCCGTTGCGCCAGAAAGACCTCCGACGGGTTGGGCACCTCCACCAGACCCTGCTCCCCCATGGCGAAGACCCCGATCTCGTCGGTGGCCCCGAAGCGGTTCTTCACCGCCCGCAGAATGCGATAGTCGTGGCCCCGCTCCCCCTCGAAGTAGAGAACCGTGTCCACCATGTGTTCCAGCACCCGCGGTCCGGCCAGTTGCCCCTCCTTGGTGACGTGCCCCACCAGGAAGAGGACCGTGTTCAGCCGCTTGGCCAGCTGAATCAGGCGCTGGGCGCACTCCCGCACCTGGGAAACCGTGCCGGCGGCGGCGGGCAGGTTGGCGGAAGAGAGGGTTTGTACCGAATCGACCACCACCACCCGGGGGCGTTGTTTTTCCACCGCCGCCACCACCTCTTCCAGGCTGTTGGCGATCAGGATCCACACCCCCTGTCCGGAAAGTCCCAGTCGGGCGCTGCGCAGCCGCAACTGTAGGGCCGACTCCTCCCCGCTGACGTAGAGTACCGTTTCCCGGCTGCCCAGAGCGGCGGCCGCTTCCAGCAGCAGGGTCGATTTGCCGATCCCCGGATCCCCACCGATGAGGACCGCCGACCCGGCCACCATGCCCCCGCCCAGCACCCGGTCCAGCTCGCTGATACCCACCATCAGCCGCTGCCCCTCCAGCAGCTCCACCTGAGCCAGCGGCACCGGCACGGCCAGGGAGCCCGCGACGGAAGGGGCGGACTTTTGGCTGCCCGCGGCTTCGTGAAAAGCCTGAAGGCTGTTCCAGGCCCCGCAGGACGAGCAGCGGCCCTCCCAGCGGGGATGATCCTCTCCGCATTCGCCGCAGAGAAAACGGGTCCGTTCCCGGGCCATGGCAGCTCCTGAAAGGTGTAAAAAAGACTTTCAATCTTTTAAGTATCAAAAAAAGAAAATGTTCTGTATTTTGACGTTTCTGTTTATAATAGAATTATAAATATTTTATTATAAAACCAAAATTTAAAATCAAAGGATAGAACATTTTCTTTTTTTGATATTTAAAAGATTAAATATTAAAAGTCAAAAGACGCCCCGATATGGAACCTGCCCTTGGGCAACGTCCCTACACAGAGGAAGCAATTCACATGCCGGTCGCTACCGGAAACTCCCGATAGCGTCTGGGCACCCGAGCCCCCAAACGACACAACACCTCATAAGGAATGGTCCCCATCCAGGCGGACATCTCCTCCAACGATATCGCCAACGGCCCATGCCCCCCCAACAACACCACCTCGTCACCCACCCCGACATCGGGACAATCGGTCAGATCCACGGTGACCAGATCCATGCAAACCCGGCCCAGCACCGGCACGCGCCGTCCCCCGACAATGACCTCGGCCCGATTGCTCAAAATGCGCGGATAGCCGTCGGCATAACCAACTGGCAACTGCCCGATGCGGGAGGGACGCTGCAACACCACGGTGTGACCGTAACCCAAGGGCGTGCCCGCCGCCATGTTGCGCACCTGAATGACGCGGGTACACCAGCGCACCACCGGCCGGGGTTCCCAACCGGCCGGCGAAGCCGCCGGAAAGAAGGGCGATCCCCCGTAAAGATGAATGCCGGGCCGCACCCACTGAAAATGAGCCTCCGAAAAGGCCATGATCCCGGCACTGTTGGCCATGGAGACCGGCAAACGCCGCCAGGCCACCTCCGGATGAGCCAAAAGCGCCTGCATGCGCTCGATTTGACGCCAGGTGCCCGGATTGTCCACCTCGTCGGCCACCGCCAGATGGGAGGCAATGCCCGCCACCTTGATGCCCGGCAAACCGTCAAGTACCGACAACACCTGGGGCACCTGCTCCGGATCCATGCCCAAACGACCCATGCCCGTGTCCACCTTGAGGTGAACCCGCAGCCGCTGACCCGCGGGCAGGGCTCCTGCCAAGGCCAAAGCATCGTCCAGGGTGATGAGAAAGGCCTCCGCGCCGATGCGCAGCACCCGCCCCACATTGCCCGCCACCGGTCCCGACAACAGCATCAACGGCGCGGTGACACCACCGGCCCGCAGGGCCTCCCCCTCTTCGACCAGAGCCACGCAGAAACCGGCGGCTCCCGCCCTCTGCAACGCCTGAGCCACCGGCAAGGCGCCCAAACCATAGGCATTGGCCTTGACCACCGGCCAGACCCGCACCCCCTCCCCCACCCGTCGCACCACCTGCCGGAAATTGTCCACCAGCGCAGGCAGATCCACCTCCACCCAATCGGGGCGACCCTCTTCCCGGAACGATTCCGATGCGTCATCCATAGCTGACTTCCGATAAACTCTCAAAACGAGTATAGTTTTTTTGAAAGAGTAACATTATTTTACCTGTAGGACCGTTGCGCTGTTTAGCTACAATCAGCTCCGCCTTGCCCGACAGGTTCGGATCTTCCGGTTTGTAGTACTCCTCCCGGAAGATGAACATGACCACATCCGCATCCTGCTCGATGGAGCCCGATTCCCGCAAGTCCGACAGAATGGGGCGCTTGTCGGTGCGGCTTTCCACCGAACGCGACAACTGGGAGATGGCGATGACCGGCACGTTCAGCTCCTTGGCCACCGCCTTGAGCCCCTGACTGATCTGGGTGATCTCCAGATGGCGGCTTTCGGTGTCGCCGTGACCCCGCATCAGTTGCAGATAGTCCACCACGATCAGCCCGACCTCCTGCTCCCGCCGCAGACGCCGGGCCTTGGCCCGCAGGGCGTTCACCGTGATGGCGGCGGTATCGTCCACGTAGATCGGCGCTTCCGCCAGCTCCTGGGCCGCCGTGCTCAACTTGCGATAGTCGTCGCTGTTCAAATCGCCGGTACGCAGTTTCTGACCCCCCACCCGCGCCATGGAGGCCAGCAGACGGCTGGTCAACTGCTCCTTCGACATTTCCAGCGAAAAGACCGCCACCGGCACCCGATGATGGGTGGCGGCGTTGCAGGCCATGTTGAGCGCCAGCGCCGTCTTGCCCATGGAAGGGCGTCCCGCCACGATCAGCAGGTCCGACGGCTGCAAGCCAGCCAACATTCGATCTAGGTCAATAAAATCTGTCGCCACCCCCGTCACCGCCTCGCGACGGTCCATCAGGCTCTCGATGCGCTCGAACACCGGCCCCACGATGGATTTCATGTCGTAATAGGACGAACGACGGCTGCGCCGGTTCTCCCCCACGGAGAAAATACGGCTCTCCGCCTGGTCCAACATCTCGTCCAACGGCAAACGACGCCGGTAGACATCCTCCACGATGGCCGTGGCCTGCCGGGCCAGATCCCGCCGGATGGCATGATCCCGCACCATGCGCGCATAGGAGAGGGCGTTGGCCGCGGTCGGCACCGTATTGAGCAGATCCACCAGAAAACCGGGCCCGCCCACACTGTCCAGATTGGCGTTCTTCTCCAGAAACTGCTTCAATACCACCGGATCCGCCGGTTCTCCCCGGCGGGCCAGTTCCAGAATGGCGCTGTAGGTGATGCGGTGGGCTTCCGAATAGAAATCTTCCGCATCCAGCAGGTCCGCCACCTGGTCCAAAACGGTCTGATCCAGCAGCAAGGCGCCCAGTACGGATTGTTCCGCTTCCAGGGAATAGCTGGGCTGCCGGGAAAATTCCTGTTCCCGATCGGAAACGCTCGATGGTATAACCGTCGAGATCCGATGGTTTCCTTCACTTTCTGCATCCATGCCCACGCCCTTTTGATTGGTGAAGAGTGCGCCAATGTCAGCCATCAACCACCCGCTCTACCCCGTGCAGCCCCCCCATGGACGATGACGCGGCCCCCGTCGAGGTCGGCACCGCCGACGATCCGTTGAATGCCGGTCATCGCGGCCGCCTGCGGGAACGGTTTCTGCGCGAAGGATTGGAAGGCTTTCCGGACCATCAGGTTCTGGAGCTGCTCCTGTTCTACATCCTGCCCAGACGCGATACCAATCGTCTGGCCCATCAGCTCATCCGTCGCTTCGGCTCCCTCTCCGCCGTCCTGGAAGCCGATCCCGTCGATCTGGCCGGCATCGAGGGTATCGGACGCAACGCCGCCGTCTTTCTCACCCTGTTCCCGCCCCTGACCCGTCGTTATCTGCACGACCGCGCCACCCGGGACAAACCGGCCCTCAATCAGCCGGAAGTGACCTGCCGTTTCGTGGTGCCCCTCATGTTGGGGCGCACGGAGGAGGTCTTCTACGTCCTCTGCCTCGATTCCCGCCTGCGGCTGCTCTTCCCGGCCCTGATCAGCCACGGAACCGTCAAGAAGGCGCTGGTGCATCCCCGCCAGGTGGTGGAAGCCGCCATCCGACACAAGGCCTCGGGCATCATTCTGGCCCACAACCACCCTTCCGGATCGGTCAAGCCATCCCCGGAGGATATCGAATTCACCAAACGCCTGCAGCAGGCTTTGACCGTACTGGACATCCGCCTGCTGGATCACATCATCGTCGCGGGAACCGAAACCTGCAGCATGGCGAAACGCAACCTGCTCTGAATACCACCGTTCCGTGGTGCGCATTTTGCATAATATCTCCCCAAACCGCATCGGTTGGCGTCGAGGCTTGGTCTCGCACACACGGAACACCCAATTTTGCAGGGAGTGGTCGCCATGGAAAGGCTCAAACGGTGTTTGCCGGATCGCCGGCACTGGGTCAATATTCTGACAGTCGGAACCTCCCTGGCCTGGGTGCTTTCCGCCGGAGCCGGAAACAACGAATCCCTGATGGAAGCCGCCCGCCAGGGCAATCGGGATCGGGTGAGCCAACTGCTGCAGAACGGCGATCTGGCCAAGGCCCGCGGCTCCCGGGGAGAGACCCTGCTGCACTGGTCCATTCACCATCGCCAGCCCGACCTGACCGCCCAACTACTGCATCGGGGGGCCAATCCCAACCAGGCGGATCACGATGGCATCACCCCCCTGCACCTGGCTGCCCGCATTGGCGATGCCGAACTGGTCAAACTGCTCCTGGAAGCCGGCGCTCAAACGGACGCCACCACCCGTCGCGGGGCCTCCGCCCTGCACTGGACCGTGGGGGAGGGCCATGAGGAGATCGCCTCCCGCCTGCTCCGCCAGGGGGCCGACGCCAACCTGCCCGATCTGAACGGACATCGTCCGCTGCACTGGGCCGTCGCCGGCGGTCACGCCGAAAGCGTGCGGGTTCTGCTGCAACAAGGCGCCAATCTCCAGGCCACCAGCCACGGGGGAGCCACTCCCCTGCACTGGATCGCCTCCGCTCCCGCCAGCAAACGGTTGGAGCTGACCCGGATTCTTCTCGACGCCGGCGCTCAGGTCAATGCCCAGGACCATCGGGGCCAAACCCTGCTGCATTGGGCCGCCTCCCAGGAGCAGTTGCCCATTGCCCAGGCCCTGTTGCATCACGGCGCCCGGATCACCCTCGCCGACAGCAAGGGACAGATTCCCCTCGACCGCCTGACCGCCCGGGAAGAAACCCTCGACCCCGAACAGAACACCGCCATGCGCTCCCTGCTGACCGTCGCAGCCCATCGGGACAACCCGTCCGCGATGCTGCACATGGCCGCCCGCTGATCCCGACGCCGGGCGGGAGGAGACCCCTCCCGCCCGCTCACGGGGAGGAGGGCCACTCCCGGCTCAACGGCAAGCGCTCATCTCCCGGACGCGGTCTGGGTATCGTTGCGGGACTCCCCTGCCTCCCGTCGATGCCCTCCTCCATCTTGCGCGCGACATGGTTGGGATTGGCGATACAGGCGGCCCGGCGCGGCTGGGCCTTCAATCGACAGCTCTCCAGGGTGGCGTAGGTGCAGTCGGTCTGCCAGCTCTCCACCATACAAAAGGGATTGTCCCCCTGAGGAGCCCGCATCGCCTCCCGGTTGACCTCGCAGGTGCCGTGATTCCCCGCCGCCTGAAGGCAACTCTCCAGATTCTGAAACCAGCAACGCTTGCCGGCGAAATCGGTCACGCAGAACGGCCCCGCCCCGACAGGCCCCGACAGCAAAACCAGTATTCCGCACAACCCGAGTGCGCCGCGTTTCATGTCGGCCCCCGTTCCCCCATACAGGCCACGGCTTCGATCTCCACCCGCGCCCCTTTCGGCAGGGCCGCCACCTGCACCGTGGCCCGCGCCGGATGGGGAGCCTGAAAAAATCGGGCGTAGATCTCGTTCACCGCCGCAAAATCGTCCAGATCCACCAGAAAGAGAGTGGTCTTCACCACCTGGGCCAGATCCCCGCCCGCCGCCTGCAGCACCGCCCGGAGATTCTGCAACACCTGCCGGGTCTGTTCGGCGATGCCCCCTTCCACCAAAACCCCCGTTGCCGGATCCAGAGGAATCTGCCCCGACAGAAAGAGCCACTCCCCGACCCTCACCCCCTGACTGTAAGGTCCGATGGCCTGCGGTGCCGCTGTCGTCGAAACCACGGTAAACATTGCACTCCCCCCCTATCCCAATACCCGCTCCACTCCCAGAACCAGGGGCAGCGCGGACAACCGCCCGATCACCTCGCCCAGATGGCGGGTGCCGGACACCTCCAGCTCCAAAGACAAGGGACACGGATCCCGGCTGGGATCCTGAAAACTGGTGGACAGAATGACCGCCTTCAAATCGGTGGCCACCTGACTGATCTGCATCAGAACCCGGTTGGGCTCCGTCACCATGGCCCGCAACCGCGCCACATGCTTGACCTGGGTATCGACCTGCCAGGGAATGTCTTCGATCCAGCGTTCCGGCTGCCCGGCGAAGACCTGCAGATTGGGACACCCCTTGCGGTGCAGGGTGATGCCTTTGCCCGTGGTCACAATGCCCACCACGGGCTCTCCCGGAACCGGATTGCAGCAACGCGCCACGCTGACGGCCATCTGGTTCAGCGAACCGGTCAACTTCAACCCGCCGGCGCTCTCCCCACGCCGCTCCCCGGACGGACGTTCCGCCGGACGCGCTTTGATCGTGCCCAAACGCCCCGCCAGCTCCGGATAGAGTTTGACCAGCACCTGTATCGGCGTCAACCGCGAAGATCCCACCCGGAAAAGCAGCTCCTCCACGCTCGGCAGGGCCAGCTCCTCCATGGCGCGACGCAACGACTTGTCCGAAAGGGAAATACCCGGTCCGCTTTTGCGGGCTTCCCGCTCCAGCATCTCCCGCCCCATGGCGATCGACTGCTCCCGCTGCTGATCCTTCACCCAGCGGGAGATGCGATACTTGGCCTTGCCGGTAACCACGAACTGCAGCCACGCCGGATTGGGCGAGCGGTTCTTGCCGGTGATCACCTCCACCGTATCCCCGGAGGTAAGGGGCGTCTTCAACGGAACGATGCGACCGTTGACCCGGCAACCCTGGCACTGATCCCCCACCTCGGAGTGGACCGCGTAAGCGAAATCGACCGGAGTGGCACCCTTGGGCATGGCGATGATCTTGCCCCGGGGCGTGAAGACGTAGATCTCCTCCGGAAAGAGGTCGACCTTGACGTTCTCCAGAAACTGCGCGGGATTCTCCGCGCCGCGATGGATCTCCAGAAGCTGCTTGAGCCAGGCATATCCGGTGGCGCCGGTATTCTTCTTCTGGGCCAGGCCGGAATCCTTGTAAACCCAATGGGCCGCCACACCGCTTTCGGCCACCTCGTGCATCTTCTCGGTGCGAATCTGCACTTCGATCTGCTGATCGAACGGCCCGAAGACCACCGTGTGCAGGGATTGGTAACCGTTGCTCTTGGGCAGGGCGATGTAGTCCTTGAACCGTCCGGGAATAGGCCGGAAATCGTTGTGAATCATGCCGAGCACCAGGTAGCAGTCGGCCTTCTTCTTGACGATGATGCGGTAGGCGATGAGATCGAACAGGGAATCCAGGGTGGCGCCACGCCGCGCCATCTTGGTCCAGATGGAGTAGAGGTGCTTCTCCCGCCCCGAGACGGTGCCCACCACCCCCAGCTTGCGCAGCCGCTTGGTCAGAATGGCCACCACCTTGTCGATGGTTTCCGCTCCCCCCTGACAGCGCGCCGCCACCTGATTCTTCAGATCGTTGTAAACCTCCGGCTGGCTGATGCGGAAGCTCAAATCCTCCAGCTCGCTCTTGATCCAATAGACACCCAGGCGATGGGCGATCGGCGCGTAGATCTCCAACACTTCGAGGATCATGCGCTCCGGAGGCTTGCGGGACAGGGCCACATGGGTGCGCAACTGCTCCAGGCAATAGGCCAGTCGCACCAGAATGACCCGAATGTCCCGGGCCATGCCCAGGATCATCTTGCGCACATCCTCCGCCTGAAAATCGACCCGGATGCGTTGCGAAATCTGGGCGACCTTGTGCAACCCCTCCAGCAGAAAGGCCGCATCGTTGCCGAATTGCTCCCGCACCGTCTCCACGGTCATCTGCCCGCGATTGACCGCCTCCAGCAGCAAGCCCGCCGCAATGGAGGCGTTGTCCAGACGCAGACGCAACAGGGTGTCCGACAGGGCGAAGGGTTTTACGAAGACCGGGGGAGCTGTTTCGGCAGGATCGGCGGCAGTGAATGGACCGGAAGAATCGACGGAGGGGAAGTGACTCTGTTCCGCCTGCAACGTCAGGACGGTGCGGCACAGGTTTTCCAGATAGACCTGGTCGGTTTGGGGATTGTATTCCCGAATACGGTCAATGAAGACCTTGCAGGTTTGCCCCACCGGCAGCTCCCGCCGTCAACCCGCTATTGGAAGAAAGACTCCCGCGATCCCGCCCGCTCCCACCGGGGAGACCGCTCCCCGGTTGCAACAGGCCCTCTTCGGGAGAAGCATGACCTCCTCGAAGCAGACGACCTACTCTTCGACGCCGTCACCCTCTTCGAAACCGCCGAAATCGTTGGCCGGGGGCATCTCTTCCAGCAACTCCATATCCCCCGTCTCCGTTTCGTCCAGATCGCTCATGTCGCCCAGCAACCGGGTCTCTTCTTCCATGATCATCTGGGTTTCCAGATCCGGCAGTTGATCGAGATCCTCTTCCTCTTCCCGATCCCGGGGATCTTCCCGAATCTTCAAGGTCTCCACGTCGATAGTGGCCGCCCCGATCTCACGCAAAGCCACCACCGTGAACTTGTCCCGATCGATGGGAACGGTGGCCTCTTCCCCTTTCAAAAGCTGCCTGGTGCGCTTCGCCGCCAGAATCACCAGATCAAAGCGGTTGTTCACCACTTGCAGGCAGTCATCCACTGTCACCCGTGCCATGCCGATACCTCGCTCTTTCGTCTTCCTTGATGAAACCGCTACCCTTGAAACGTGGACAGAATCCCGGCGACCCGATCCATCTGGCGATGCCGTTTCAGGCGTTCCGCCCGAACGATGGCCACCAGCGCCTCTCCGGCCTCTTCGACGCGATCGTTGATCACCAGATAATCGTATTCTTCCGCACGGCCAATGTCACGTCTCGCTTCGCCGAGACGCCGATCAATCTCCGCCTGACCTTCCCGGGCCCGGTTGACCAGACGTTCGGTCAACACCTCCCGGGAGGGCGGAAGAATGAAGATCGACGCCACATCGGCTTCATCCAGATGAGCCCGAATGTGCCGGGCCCCCTGCCAGTCGATGTCGAGCAGCACATCCTCGCCTCGCAGCAGCACCTCCTCCACCGCCCGACGAGTGGTGCCGTAGTAGTTGCCGAAGACCTCCGCCCACTCCAGAAAGGCCCCCTGCTCAACCTGTTCCAGAAAGGATTCGCGCGTCACATAGTGGTAATCGACACCGGCCCGTTCGCCGGGACGTTGATCGCGGGTCGTGGTCGAAACGGAAAAGACCACCCCCGGTACATGCTGCATCAGATGGCGCGTCAAGGTGGTCTTCCCCGCCCCCGACGGTGCGGAGACAATGATCACCATTCCTCGACGGGTGGTCTGCCTCATGGATGCTCCCTGATCTGGTTGAAATATGGACTACTCCAGATTCTGCACCTGTTCACGCAATTTTTCCACAATCACTTTCAGCTCGACACCCAATTGGGAAACAACCCCGTCCTGAGACTTGGAGCAAATGGTGTTGGCTTCGCGATTGAGTTCCTGACAGAGAAAATCGAGCCGACGTCCCACCGGAGTCGAACTATGCAAATTTTTCTCCATCTCTTTGAGATGGATGGTCAACCGATCCAACTCTTCATCGATATCCATGCGCGTCAGCAGATAGACCAGCTCCTGAGCCAGACGCCCGGCATCCACCACCTGACCGGGCAGCTCCTGCACCCGCTCCCGCAGGCGATTCTCCAAATGGGACTTGACCCGGGGCATCTCCTGCCGAATACCCGCCACCAGGGCCGTCATTTCGCCAAGCAGACCCTCGACCAGCTCTTTCAGCCGGGCTCCTTCCGCCAGACGGCTCTGCCGCAATCCCGAAATGGCCTC
The DNA here is from genome assembly GCA_015231925.1 of Magnetococcales bacterium. Taxonomy (NCBI): domain Bacteria; kingdom Pseudomonadati; phylum Pseudomonadota; class Magnetococcia; order Magnetococcales; species Magnetococcales bacterium. The sequence continues at coordinate 3,799 of JADGAQ010000025.1, read as the reverse complement.
GTCGAGACAGGCCAGAATGCCTTGCGACAGCGGGGTGGCCTCTTCCTCCGCCTCTCCCTCCGCATGGCGTTTCTCCCGCACCATGCCCGGCCAGCGCAATATGCAGTCCATGGTCATGGAGGAACGCCCCTCGTCCTGCTCAAGCAGGCGGTTTTCCAGCTTCAGCAGAGCGGCCAGCAGCGATTCGTCCAGAAACATCTGCCGCTCGCTGTTCGGCTCCGTCTCCAGAGTCAATACCGCATCCACATGGCCCCGATGAAAATTCTCCTGAAGCTTCCTGCGAGCCGGCAGCTCCGTTTCCGCCTGCTCCTCGGGAACCCGAAGTCCCACTTCCAGGTAGCGTTGATTCACCGATTTCAGCCGCCAAGCCACCCGACTGGACCCGACGACCCGCTGGGCCCGTGAAAAACCCGTCATGCTCTGCATGCCCAAAGCCCTCATTCAATCAAAAAGTATCTCTGCGGATACACGCGGGGTTCGGGGGAAACCATCTCTCCCAGCGAGTCCGGAATCGCCCTGGGATTCTTCCTGCCTCCTCTGTTCCGCCGTTCACTGCGCACCGGTCATGAGGCGAATCGTCACCCATCAAAAAAGGAAAAGGGGCGCTTGACCCAAGCAAACGCCCCTTCCCGACTCCCTCCAGGACTTCGGAATCCGCCTCAGCCGTGGATGGCCTCGTACTTGGCCTGCAACTCCTCTTCGGACTCTTCGTGATCCGGATCGGGAACAATACACTCCACCGGGCAGACCGCCACGCATTGCGGCTCGTCGTATGCGCCTTTGCACTCGGTGCAGAGATCGGAGTGGATGAAATAGATGTCGCGATCCACATCGGAACCATCGGAGATGGCTTCGTTCGGGCACTCGGGAAGGCAAACGTCGCAGTTCGTGCAGTCCTCGGTGATCATCAACGCCATTGTCTTGCTCCTATCGAAAGGGATTTCCCCATGGACGGTACAGCCGAAGAGAGCTAGTTAACAGAGTTGCCCAGGGATGGCAACCCCCCTCTTCAACATCGCAAAAAAAATTCCCCCCTCCAAACCTTCTCCTGCCGAAAAAAGGCAAAATAACGCAAACCTTACCCACACACCCCGACCCCTGCTGCCCTTCACCAGTTCCAGCTCAAGTTGGCAGTCGGCACTTACCGAAGCCAACCGGCAACAGGATCGGCTCCGGAAAAGACCATGGCACGCTCCCCCTCGCACATCGGCGAAAGACCAAAGGCCGGCGAACCCGAAAGGGGGAAATGTCCTGGTGCGCTGCCCTGAAGCGTTTACGGAAAGAGGGGTAACTGCTCCAAGCCCGTGGTTTCCGGCCAACCCAGTAACAGGTTCATATTCTGCACCGCCTGTCCGGAAGCCCCCTTGACCAGATTGTCAATGACGGAAACCACAACCAGAAGGCCGGTGCGCGGATCTGGAAACAGATTGATGAAACAATAGTTTGAACCCCGCACATAGTTGGTGGCCGGAGCCTCTCCGCCGGGCATCAAACGCACAAAGGGGCAATCCCGATAGAAGGCGCGATACAGGGAGGCCCAGTCGTATTTTTCGTTGCCAGGGCACATGCGCAGGTAGCTGGTGGAGAGGATGCCGCGAATCTGCGGCATCAGATGGGGGGTGAAGCGCAAGGCCAGCTTCTTGCCCGCCAACAGGGAAAGCTCCTGTTCCATTTCCGGGATGTGCCGATGTCCCACCACCTTGTAGGCCCGCAGCCCGTCGGCAACCTCCGGATAGAGGTTGCCGAGAGCGGGAGAGCGACCGGCCCCGGAGACGCCCGATTTGCTGTCCACGATGAGGCTCTCCTCCTCGACCAGCCCTTTGCCCAGGAGGGGGGCCAGGCCCAGAATGACGGAGGTGGGATAGCAGCCGGGATTGGCCACCAGTTTGGCTTTGGCAATCGCCGCGCCATGCAGTTCGGGAAGACCGTAGACCGCACCGGCCAGGGCTTCGGTAGCCAGATGAGGGGTGCCGTACCACTCGGCGTAGGTGGCCGGATCGTGCAGCCGGAAATCGGCGGAGAGGTCGATGACCCGCAAGCCCCGATCCAGTAGACCCGGAATGACCTCCATGGAGGTTTTATGGGGCAAAGCGCAGAAAACGAGCTGGCAGGAGTCGGCCAGCAAATCCGGATCCACCTTCTGGCAGATCAGGGACGTTCCCGGAAGGAGGTGGGGAAAGGCGTTCGACAGGGGTTGTCCGGCATATTTTTCGGAGGTTACCTGGGTAAGCTCCACTGCGGGATGGCGGGCCAGCAGGCGGATCAGTTCTCCACCGGTGTAACCGGTTGCGCCGACGATACCAATGGCTGTGGCCATGAAACACCTCGTGCAAATCAGAAAAGACGGTGGGTAGGGTCCAGGGCAGCGACCCGGGACGAAAATACGGGGGTCAGGGGGGAATTATCCCCCCCCCGGCGGGTCCAGGGTAGCGACCCGGGACGAAAATACGGGGGTCCGGGGGGGATTATCCCCCCCGGCGGGTCCAGGGTAGCGCCCTGGGACTTTTCCGTATTCCTCTGTCCTCCATCCTTTCAGGCTCGCCACGCGCAGGGCCATGTTTTTCGGCGGCTTTTTGCCGAAAAACATGGCCAAAAGCGAGCCCGCCATTGGCCTTTGCCACTGGCCAATCGTCCGTTTGATTGGCCAGTGGCAAAGGTCGGATTGCCTGCGACAAAACTGAAAAACATGTTTCGAAAGATCTACAGAAATAATAACAGACACGTCAACTGATAGAACATTTTTTTGATACTTAAAAGATAACATATTAAAAATCAACGAATAAGGCCTGGTTGCAGCAATCTGGCAAAAGACCACCCCCAAACAGGAAAAGGGGGCCAATGGCCCCCTTTTTCCCAATACATCAACCCTGCCCAACCTACCCGTCCATCAACGCTTGGAGAACTGGGTACTCTTGCGGGCCTTGTGCTTACCATACTTCTTGCGTTCGACCGCCCGAGGATCCCGAGTCAGCATGCCGAGTTTCTTGAGGGGGGGACGATGAGCCGGATCCATTCCCACCAGAGCCTTGGCGATGCCGAGACGAATGGCACCGGCCTGCCCGCTGTTACCGCCACCATCGACATTGACCGTCACATCGAAACGGCTGGAGGTTTGCGTCGCGACGAAGGGCTGATTGACCACCATCTCCAACACGGCACGCCCGAAGTACTTTTGAATGGGCTGGGTGTTGATGGTGATCTGCCCGCTGCCCGGCTGCACCCAGACTCTGGCAACGGACTCTTTACGCCTGCCGGTAGCATATTCGGCCTTGACCAGCGACATCGCCTTCTCCTCTAGCTCAACTTCACGGGAAGCGGTTTTTGGGCCTCATGGGGATGTTCGGCACCCCGATAGACCTTCAATTTCTTGGCCATGGCCCGTCCCAGCTTATTCTTGGGCAACATGCCGACCACCGCCCGCTCGATCACCCGCTCGGGATAAGCTCCCTGGAGTTCCTGCTTGACGGATTTGGACTTGATGCCGCCGATGAAACCGGAGTGCCAGTGGAAGAGCTTGTCATCCAACTTGTCACCGGTGAGGCGGATCTTTTCGGCATTGACCACCACGACGAAGTCGCCGGTATCGAGGAAGGGGGTATACATGGCTTTATGCTTGCCACGCAGACGCCGTGCGATTTCGGTGGCGAGGCGCCCCAGAACCATGTTCTCGGCATCCACCAGCAACCACTCGTGGGTGATATCATTTGGTGATGGGATGTAGCTTTTCACGGTTTGGGCTCCAGGATAAAAAAAAAGCTCCTGGCATCGTCCTACTTTCCCACGTCTTGAGACGCAGTAT
>JADGAQ010000024.1 GCA_015231925.1 Magnetococcales bacterium | reverse complement strand
GCTGCCCTGGACCCGTCGGGGGGGATAATCCCCCCCGAACCCCCGTATATCTGAAATAGTTGTAAAGAAAGGCGGAAAAAATTTTTATAAAAGGAAAGGAAAAGTCAAAGGATAGAACATTTTCTTTTTTTGATATTTAAAGGCAACATATTGAACGTCAAAGGATATGCCATGTACTCCTGGTCCTGGCCCCTGGATGGCAATCGCTCCCTCAAAGAGTGGCTGAAAAAATTTCCCACCCCGGAAGGCTGCAAAGAACTCCGGGACGAGTTCCTCAACAGCCTCGCCGCCAGTCCCCTCCTCCCCATCGACGAAAAAAAACGGCTCCTCGACAGCCGCATCACCACTTCCCCAGCCCGTATGACCGAATGGCTGGAGACCTCCCGGCAAGCCTCCCCATCCTCCGACACCACCCTGCCGGAAAGCCTGTTCCAGGCCCAACTGGCCTGGGCGCAATACCTCCTGGGAGACGAACCGGGCCGGGAAGCCTTCCTGCTCTGGCCCCTGCGGGACCGCCACTGCTTTCCCGAATGGGAAACCCTGCCCCACTACTGGCACTGGCTGGCCTCCACCCTGGAAAAACGCCCCTCCCAGGCCAAAGCCGCCGCCATGGCCCGCGAAAAAGCCCTCGACCCGCTGCGCAAACCCGCCTGGGAAGCCTTCACCCGCCTGGAGTCCGACCCGGAAGCCGATACCGCCCAAGCCGCATCCGTCCTGGAAGCGATTCTGGCCTTCCCCCTGCCCAACGATCGCAAAGCCTGTCTGAACCTGTGCGCCTGGTATCTGGACAGTTGGCCGGAGGGCGTGAACCGCTTGCAACCGGTGGTCGACCACCTGCTGCAACTCGCCCCCGAATGGGACAACGCCCACCACATCCACGGCGGCTTTCTCGCCCGAATCGGCCGCTTCCAGGAGGCCAAAGCGGCTTTCGACAAAGGGCTGACCTGCAACAACCGCAACGCCCGCCTGCTCAACAGCCTGGGCAGTCTGCTGCACGTTCACCTGGGACAGTTCCGCGAAGCGGAGGCCTGTTACCGCAAGGCGTTGCGCATCGATCCCCTCTCCGCCGAACTCTGGAACAATCTGGGCAACCTGCTGCACCGCGCCTTGGGCCGTTTCGAAGAGGCGGAAACCGCCTATCGGGAAGCCATCGCCATCGACGCCGGTTTTGCCGAAGCCTGGAACGGTCTGGGATATCTGCTGACCAATCACCTGGCCCGCTACACCGAGGCGGAAGCCGCCTACCGCAAAGCGGCGGAGCTGGCCCCGCACGCCTCCTTTCCGTGGAACGGCCTGGGCAATCTGCTGATCAGCCAGCTGGCTCGCCCCGAAGAGGCCGAAAGCGCCTTCCGCAACGCCATCCGCATCGACGACGCCGATGCCACCCCCTGGAACGGGCTGGGTTCGCTTCAGGGGGAGTATCGCCGCCAGTGCCAACAGGCGTTGCAATCGTTCGACCGGGGCGTGGCCCTCGAATCAACCGAAGCCTATTTGCGTTTCAATCGCGGCCATCTGCGTTTGCAATTGGGACAGAGCGGATGGCGCGAGGATCTGCAAACGGCGCTGGAGGGTTTCGAGACGGAACCGGAGCTGAGCGGACTGGTTAACCGCTTGTGGCTAGCGGTGGAGCTGAATCTGCCGGAGCGGCTTCCCGGAGAGAAGGCCATTGAGGAGGCCGTCGCTCTCTGGAAAGGTGAGGCGGAACTTCACGGCCTGATCGCCTTGCGCAACCTGGCCTTGTCGGAACCGATGCAGCCGGCGCTGGAGCGCAGTGCGGCCGTTCTGCGCAGCCACACCTCGCACCGCCTGCTGCTGGCGGTATGGAGCTATGTGGCCGGGGCCCGCCCCGATCTGCGGGAGGAGGCCCGAAAGGCCGCCGCCTTCTTCTTCAACCTGGGACCGGAGGTTCCGGCCCGCTTCCAGGACGTGCCCCAGCCCGAGCTGGTGGAACGCTACCGCGACTTCGTCGAAGGCCGCACCGACGGCGCGGGGGACCCCCGCGATCTGCGGAATTTCTGTTGCGATGCCGACGACATCCTGAAAAGCGAAATGTAGGCCCTCCCGTCTGCTGCCCTCCAGGAAGAGCATGACGACGATCGGTTCTTGGGCTATACTGAAGGGGCAGGTGCGAAACGCCAGCAGCCAACCGGGAATATATTCTAAATTTCTTTTGACTTTCAATATGTTATCTTTTAAGTATCAAAAAAAGGAAATGTTCTAGTCTTTTGACTTTTCATTTATCATTCATTTAGATCGTTCCGAGCAGTTGCATCGCTATCTTGCAATTAGCTCAAATAATAAAGGAAAACGTCAAAAAATAGAACATTTCCTTTTTTTGATACTTAAAAGATAAAATATTAAAAGTCAGAATATTGCACGGTTTATAACTCCCTCGATCCGGCAACATTAACGCATCAGGGCGCCCGACATGATCTTCATCGACCCCCGCATCGATTTCGCCTTCAAAAAAATCTTCGGCAGCGAGGAGGCCAAGGATGTTCTGATCAGCTTCCTCGAAAGCCTGCTCGGGCTCGACGGCGAACGCCGTCTGGCAGAGGTCACCCTGCTCGACCCCTTCCAGGCACCCCGAATCCGGGAGATGAAATACTCCATCCTCGATGTGAAGTGCCGGGATCACCGGGGCATCACCTACATCGTGGAGATGCAGATCCAGAAGGTCGCCGCCTTCCTGAAACGCATTCAGTACAACGCCGCCAAGGCCTATGTGCAACAGATCGAAAAGGGCGAGGAGTACCCCAAACTCAATCAGGTCATCGCCATCACCATCACCGATTTCAACCTCTTTCCCGGCTTTCCCCACTGCATCTCCCGGCACGAATCCCGTGAAACCCTGACCGGACAATCCTATCTTCAGGATATCCGCCATGATTTCATCGAACTGCCCAAGTTCACCAAATCCCTTGGGGAACTCGACAACGTTCTCGACCAGTGGCTCTTTTTCCTCAAATCCGCCGAGTCCCTGACGGAGATCCCCGCCCAGTTCAACGCCCCGCCGTTGCGCCACGCCTTCGAAATCGCCCGCCTGGCCAACATGAACCCGGACGAACGGGAACTCTACGACAAGGCCGGCATGGCCGTCACCGACGCCAAAGGCGCGGTGGAGCTGGCACGGGACGAGGGCATCGCCATCGGCGAGGCACGGGGCGAGGCACGGGGTCTGCGCAAGGGGGAGGTCACCCTGCTGCTGAAACTGATGCAACACCGCTTCGGCCCCCTTTCCGAGGAGGTGGTCCGTCGGGTCGAAAACGCCGAGGCCCGATCCCTGGACATCTGGAGCGAAGCCCTGCTGGATACCCCCTCCCTGGAAGCCTTGCTGGAGCGGTAAAAAGGCCACGGATGCCACAAATTGCCCCGAAAAAGCCCTTTTTGCCCCCTTTTTTCACGGGCACTCTTGCCTTGGGAAGACGCTCCTGCTATGAAGGAAGACCTTGCGGCGACTGAACCGGATGTCATCCTCACCGACTTCCCGGAACGGCTGGCCGAAGGCCGTCTGTGGCGGACGTAGCTCAGAGGTAGAGCACTGGATTGTGGCTCCGGTGGTCGCGCGTTCGAATCGCGTCGTTCGCCCCATTTACGCTTGCCACCCGCGGAACCGGTGGTATCCCTGAAAGGCGGGATCGGGAGGTCGCACACCCCTCCCTTTCACCCCCTCCCCCTCCAGGCCCCTCCCCTTCTGCGGCGGAGCGCCGTCACGGGTCTCCCGACAGGGGACGCCGGAAAGGCCCGCTCCCCCGACAGGCGATCCGGCCACCGGCAGGCTCATCACCCCGCATGCGGATTTGCCGGCCTTGCGCGAAAGTGGCGGAACCGGTAGACGCGCTGGACTTAGGATCCAGTGCCGCAAGGCCTGGGGGTTCGAGTCCCCCCTTTCGCACCACCCTACAACTGTCAACCAAGCCAGGATGCCATGGAAGTCATCGTCGTCGCCAAAGGAACCTACGACCGGGAAATGACCGTCACCATCCCCGCCAATACGGTGGGCGAACGGTATCAGCAGGAAATCCGCAAATTGGCCTCCACCGTGAAACTGCCCGGATTCCGTCCCGGCAAGGTGCCCACCAAGGTGGTTGAGTCGATGCTGCGGCAGGAAGTGGCCGGGGGCGTGGCGGAGGAACTCTTCCGCGAAACCTATGGCAATGCCCTGCAACAGGAAAAAGTGCGTCCGGTGGGTCCGCCCGCCCTCAAAATGGGCAACCTTCAGCCCGGAACGCCCTTCTCCTACACCGCCACCTTCCAGGTCTATCCCCAAACGGATCCCCAAGGCTATACCGACCTTCCCCTGACCCGCCTGCAGGTCACCATCGGGGAGGAGCAGGTCGACACGGTCGTGGAGCGGCTGCGGGAAAAGCATGCCAACTATCTCCCCACCCCGGATCACAAAGCCGCCAAAGGCGACCAGGTGCGTCTCTCCCTGGTGGGCCGGGTCGGCGACCGCACCTTCACCGGGGACAAACCGGCGGAACAGATCGTCACCCTGGGTTCGGGTCGGTTCGTTGACACCTTCGAAGACCAACTGCTGGGTTGCGCCGCCGGTGAACATCGGGAAGTCGACGTCACCTTCCCCGCCGACTACCACGAAGCCCAACTGGCCGGACAGCCGGCCCACTTCGACTGCGAAATCCTGGAAGTCAAGCAGTGCGTTCTGCCGGAAGTCGACGACGCCCTCGCCGTCAAGGCCGGGCAGCAGAGCGGCGGCATCGAGGCACTGCGCCAACGCATTCGCAGCCAACTGGAAAACGATGCGGCCAATCGGGTCAACAGCCACCTGAAACAGCAGATCATGAAGCAACTGCTGGCCAACAACGTCATGGAACTGCCGTCCCAACTGGTGGATCAGGAAACCGACGCCCTGGTGCAACGGGCCAAGGAGAATCTGCGCCAGCAGGGCTTCAAGTCCGACGAACTCTTCACCCAGGTGCAAAGCGCCACCTGGAAGCCCCTCTATGAAAAAGAGGCCACCGAACGCATCACCCTCGGCATGGTGATGGGCGCCATCGCCTCCCGGGAAGCCATCACCGCCGAAGAGGCCGATGTCGACGGCTATCTGGCCATGATGCAGGCCCGACCCGAATCGCCCGCCGGTTTGACCGCCTGGATCAAGTCCCAGCCGGAACAACTGGAGGAAATTCGTGGCGTCGTGTTGGAACAAAAGGTGATCGATTGGATCAAAAGCCATAGTCGGATCACCGAGGAGCCCCGCTCCTACGAGGCTCTGGTCGCCGAAGAAGCCAACGCCCGCGGCAACGCGGCCGGTTGAGCCCCGGCAGGAAGGCATTTTTTGCCCAGCCAACCCCATCGTTCCGGCAAGGATGCCCGGCGAATGCAGTGAAACCGGCTTCTTTCGTGTTGGTTTCAATCTTGCAATCGTTGTTCTACCGTGGCATAGCCGGAGCGACGGTCATCCGGAAACAGGAGAAACGATAGCCCATGAACCTCGTCCCCATGGTGGTCGAATCCACCAATCGCGGTGAGCGCGCCTACGACATCTATTCCCGGTTGCTCAAGGAACGGGTGGTCTTTCTGGTGGGCGGCATCAACGACGAAATGGCCAATCTGGTCGTGGCGCAGCTCCTCTTTCTGGAATCGGAAAATCCGGAAAAAGATATCCACCTCTACATCAACAGTCCCGGCGGCCATGTAACCGCCGGCCTGGCCATCTACGACACCATGCAGTTCGTGCGGTGCGATGTCAGCACACTGTGCATCGGCCAGGCGGCCAGCATGGGGGCGGTTCTGCTGGCGGCGGGGGCCAAGGGCAAACGGTTGGTGCTGCCCAACGCCAGGGTGATGATTCATCAACCCCTCGGCGGTTTCCAGGGACAGGCCACGGAGGTGGAGATCCATGCCAGGGAGATGTTGCGGATCCGGGAGCGGTTGAACGATATCCTGGCGCGGCACACCGGTCAAAGCATCGAGCGCATCGCCCGGGATACCGACCGGGACTTCTTCCTCTCCGGGGAGGAGGCTGCGGAATATGGTCTGGTCGACCAGGTGATCGAGCATCGCCAGATGCCGGAACACCCCCGGTGAGTCCTTCGCAACCTCGTTTCGGAGGCAACCTGAAGAACGGAAGAGAGCATGGCCAATAAAGGTTCCGAATCGGGCAGCATTCTGCATTGTTCCTTCTGCGGCAAGAACCAGCACGAGGCGCGCAAGCTGATTGCCGGTCCTTCGGTCTTCATCTGCGACGAGTGCGTCGACCTCTGCACCGAAATCATCCGGGAAGACAAACGCACCGGGTTCGAACGCAAACGTTCCGGGGTTCCCACCCCCTCGCAGATCACCAAGATCCTCGACGAGTACGTCATCGGCCAGGAGTACGCCAAGAAGGTGCTCTCGGTGGCGGTCTACAACCATTACAAACGGTTGGAAGCCGGTACCGGCAACGGTGACGTGGAAATCGCCAAGAGCAACGTCCTCATGGTGGGCCCCACCGGTTCCGGCAAGACCCTGCTGGCCCAGACCCTGGCCCGCATTCTCGACGTGCCCTTCACCATCGCCGACGCCACCACCCTGACCGAGGCGGGCTACGTGGGCGAGGATGTGGAAAATATCATCCTGCGCCTGCTCCAGGCCGCCGACAACGACCTCGAAAAGGCCCAGAAGGGCATCGTCTACATCGACGAGATCGACAAGATCTCCCGCAAATCGGAAAATCCCTCCATCACCCGGGATGTCTCCGGCGAAGGGGTGCAACAGGCCCTGCTCAAGATCATCGAAGGCACCGTGGCCGCCGTTCCCCCCCAGGGGGGCCGCAAGCATCCCCAGCAGGAATACCTGCAGGTGGACACGACCAACATCCTGTTCATCTGCGGCGGCGCCTTCAGCGGCCTGGAAAAGGTCATCGAACGCCGTTCCACCAAACACCACGGCATCGGCTTCAGCTCGGAAGTGCGCGTCGGCGCCCCGGAAGAGAAGATCAACGAACTGCTGGCCATGCTCGAACCGGAAGATCTGCTGCAATTCGGCCTGATTCCGGAATTCGTGGGCCGCCTGCCGGTGGTCGCGGTGTTGCAGGATCTCGACCTGGAAGCCCTCATCCAGATTCTCACCCGTCCCAAAAACGCTCTGGTGAAACAATACCAGAAGCTGATGGAGATGGAAGGCGTGCGCCTGACCTTCACCGAAGGCGCCCTCAAAGCCATCGCCACCAAGGCCGTGAAGCGCAAGAGCGGTGCCCGCGGTCTGCGCGCCATCATGGAAAGCATCCTCCTCGACCTGATGTTCGAGGTGCCCTCCATGACCGGCGTGCGGGAAGTGGTCATCAATCACGACGTGGTCGAGAGCGGATCGGCGCCCCTGCTGATCTACTCCGAATCGCCGCTGGAAGCCAATGCCTGACGTGAGGTTGACATCATGAGCGAACCCCAGGGTCCCCCCCAGGGTCAGATGACCCGCATGCTGCTGTTGCCCCTGCGGGATATCGTGGTCTTCCCCCATATGATCGTGCCCCTCTTCGTGGGACGGGACCGCTCCATTCGCGCCCTGGAAAAGGTCTCCGCCCAGGAAGGCAGCCGGCAGATCCTGCTGGTGACCCAGAAAGAGGCCACCACCGACAACCCCAACGAAGACGACATCTACGATGTCGGGGTGGTCGCCAATATCCTGCAGTTGCTGCGCCTGCCCGACGGCACCATCAAGGTGCTGGTGGAGGGCGGTCGCCGCATGTTCATCCATCGTTTCATCCAGAAGGATCCCTTCTATCTGGTGGAGTGCTCCCCCCGGGATTCGACGCCTTACGAGGAGACCGAAGCCAAGGCCATGATGCGCTCCGTTGTCGGCCAGTTCGACAACTACGCCAAGCTCAACAAGAAGATCCCCCCGGAAGTGTTGATGAACTTCCAGGCCATCGAGGATCCCGACCGCCTGGCCGACACCGCCGCCGCCCATCTGACCCTCAAGGTGAGCGACAAACAGGCCCTGCTGGAGGTCGATTCGGTCACGGAACGGCTGGAAAAGCTCTTCCTGTTCCTGGAACAGGAGATCGAGGTGCTGCAGGTGGAGAAACGCATCCGTGGCCGCGTCAAGCGGCAGATGGAGCGTTCCCACCGCGACTTCTACCTCAACGAGCAGATGAAGGCCATTCAAAAGGAGCTGGGCGAACGCGACGACGAACGCGACGAAGCCACCGAACTGGCGGAAAAGATCCTTCAGGCCGGCATGAGCGAAGAGGCCCGCAAAAAGGCCGAATCGGAACTGCGCAAGCTCAAGCAGATGTCCCCCATGTCCGCCGAAGCCACGGTGGTGCGCAACTACATCGACTGGCTGGTCAGCCTGCCCTGGAGCGTGGAGACCACCCTGTCCCACGATCTGCGCCGCGCGGAAGCCATCCTCGACGAGGACCACTACGGTCTGGAAAAGGTCAAGGAGCGCATCCTGGAGCATCTGGCGGTGCAGCAGAAGGTGGGCAAGATCAAGGGCCCCATTCTCTGCCTGGTGGGTCCGCCCGGCGTCGGCAAGACCTCCCTGGCCAAATCGATCGCCCGGGCCGCGGGACGCAACTACATTCGCGTCTCCCTGGGCGGCGTGCGCGACGAAGCCGAAATCCGCGGCCATCGCCGCACCTACATCGGCTCCCTGCCCGGCAAGATCATCCAGTGCATGAAGAAGGCGGGTTCCAACAACCCCCTGTTCCTGCTGGACGAAATCGACAAGGTGGGTTCCGATTTTCGCGGCGACCCCTCCTCCGCCCTGCTGGAGGTGCTGGATCCCGAACAGAACAACACCTTCAACGATCACTACCTGGAGGTCGATTACGACCTCTCCGGCGTGATGTTCATCACCACGGCCAACAGCCTCAACATTCCCCAGGCGCTGCTGGATCGCATGGAGGTCATTCGCCTCGCCGGTTATACCGAAGAGGAGAAGCTCCACATCGCCCGGCGCTACCTGATTCCCCGGCAAAAAGAGAAGCACGGCCATCAGGAGGGGGAATTCAATCTGTCGGACAACGCCCTGACGGAGATCATCCGGCGCTACACCCGCGAGGCGGGGGTGCGCAATCTGGAGCGGGAGATCGCCACCCTGTGCCGCAAGGCGGCCCGGACCCTGCTCACCGAAAAGGATCGCAGCAGCGTCACCGTCAATATGCAGACCCTGCCCCGCATGCTGGGGGTGCCGCGTTACACCTACGGCCTGGCGGAAGAGACCGATCTGGTTGGCGTGGCCACCGGCCTGGCCTGGACCCAGGTGGGCGGTGAACTCCTCTCCATCGAATCGTCCCTGCTGCCCGGCAAAGGCAAGCTGACCATCACCGGCAAGCTGGGAGACGTGATGCAGGAGTCGGCCCAGGCCGCCATGACCTACGCCCGCTCCCGGGCCAAGGAGTGGGGCTTCGACGACGACGAGTATTTCCAGAAACGGGATTTCCACATCCACGTTCCGGAAGGCGCCACCCCGAAGGACGGTCCCTCCGCAGGCATCTCCATCTGCACCTCCATCATCAGCGCCCTCACCGGCGTGCCGGTGCGGCGGGATGTGGCCATGACCGGCGAAATCACCCTGCGTGGCCGGGTGCTCATCATCGGCGGTTTGAAGGAGAAGATGCTGGCCGCGTTGCGGGCCGGCATCCGTCACGTCATCATCCCCGAAGAGAACGTCAAGGATCTGAAGGAGATCTCCCAGTCGGTCTTCAAGGATCTGGAGGTGCATCCGGTCAATCGCATGGATCAGGTGTTGGCTCTGGCCCTGTCGGGCCCCATTCCGATTCGACCCCGCCCGGAGAGCGGCGAAACCCCTCCCCTCTCCGCTCCGGAAATGCTGCTGCCCGACGCTACGCTGCCGACCACGCCCTCCGTGGCCCATTGATCCTGTCGTCCCCGAGGTTCGATCGAACTCGAAGCGGGAGGTCTCCTCCCGCTTCGTTCGTTTCACGGTATCGTTTTGCACGGCTTCCGGGGGCAATATTCGACGCAACAATCTCAAGTGACGCCATTGCCGCCATTTGGCAGCCGAATGGCAGCGAATCCGGGGGCAAACTTCTACAAAACGACATCAAATCCGTCGAATCGGGGCCGTTTATATTCTTTAAGTACGGGTCTCGGCCGGATTTTGCAATGCCAAATATTGTCCCTGGCGCGTTTATTTCGCCCTCCTGACCACAAGCCTGCTTGACACGACTCGTTGCCGCCGTTTATAAGGCAGCCAGGGCGGGCTGCAAAGCCTGGGCTGGTATTGTCCAACACGGAGGATGGGCCATTGAACAAAACCGAATTGGTAGATGCCGTTGCCGCGAAGACTGGTTTACCGAAAGTGCAAACCGCTGCCTGTCTGGATGCCATCATGCAAACCGTTCGGGAGACCCTGGGTGGGGGCGGCTCGGTCAGCCTGATCGGTTTCGGCACCTTCGCCGTGGCGGAAAGAGCCGCCCGTTCCGGACGCAACCCGCAAACCGGCAAGCGTATCGATATCCCTGCGGGCCGTCTGCCGCGTTTTCGCCCGGGCAAACTGCTCAAGGATGCCGTGGCCATCAAGGAAGAACCCCCGGCCAAACGGGGTGCCAAGAAAAAGAAGGCCGTCTGATTGTCGATTACCCGCGTCCAGTTGATGGACCTCGGGGCGGATAGCTTAGCTGGGAGAGCGTCGGCCTTACAAGCCGAAGGTCACAGGTTCGAGCCCTGTTCCGCCCACCATGAGTCTGTTGAAAAAACGGACATGCGACGGTTTAATCGGCAACCGTTGACATGTTCGGACCGGGGCACTAGGATGTGCCCCGTTGAAACGTTTGGGGGTGTAGTTCAGTTGGTCAGAACGCCGGCCTGTCACGCCGGAGGTCGCGGGTTCGAGCCCCGTCGCTCCCGCCATTTGGCAAACCAATTGGCAAGAAGGATGAAAAACATGGGCAAGCCGAGCTCATTACTTGGCTTGCCCATTTTTGTTTTGGAAAACCCGATAAGGTAGCATTATCGCCATTCATAAAAAAGCAAGCAAGAAAGGCGGAGCGGCCGTGGAGAAACGGCCGCTCCGGTCCCGTTTCCTGAACGGGGATGGTGCATCCGTAAAACCTGCACAGTCACGATCAACGAAAAGCGAGGAGTCTCACCGATGCGGATCACAGGCATGAACTGGGGGGCAAAGTTGCTCAAGTACGTCAACTTCCCCACGGCGGAAATTCTGGGGCCGGAAGCCACTCCCGAGCAGATCCAGGCCATGATCGACAAATGGGGCGGCGTCATCATCAAGCCGATTTTCAAAGGCGGCGTGGGCAAAAAGGGCAAGGCCGGCCTCATCGGCAAGGCCACCGACGTGCGTACCGCCCTGAAGGAGAAGGAGCGCCTCTACTTCGCCGAGCACCGTCACGGCAACACCGTGGCCAAGGCGGAAGGCGTCACCTTCGAGAGCTTCGTCTCCTGCGAACACGAAGTCTACTTCTCCATCACGGACAACACCATGTTCCGCGCCCCCACCATGACCATCACCCATCACGGTGGCATGGACATCGAGGAGCTGCCCCGGGACAAGATCTCCGTGGTGCCGTTCGACTCCCTCACCGGATTCAAGGGCTTCGTGGTTTCCAACGCCCTGATGCACCTGGACGCCCCCAGCGAGATCATCAGCCCCCTGGTGCAATATCTCCCCAGCCTGTGGGATCTCTTCAACAACTTCGGCATGACCATGCTGGAGCTGAACCCCATCCGCATGCATCGCACCCCCGAGGGACGCCTGATCCCCATGGCCTGCGACTTCAAATGCGCCTTCGACGGGGACGACGAAAACCGCCTGCGCCTCAACCTTCCGGAAAACCTGGAAGACTCGGTCCACTCCCCCTTCGAGCAGGAAGTCAACCAGCTGCGCACCTATCAGGGACAGTCCGACGTCTTCGTGATCAACGAACACGGCACCATCACCGCCATGACCTTCGGCGGCGGGGCCAACGCCCTGGTGACCGAGCTGCTGGGCGATGCCGCCACCATCTCCTCCGACTTCGGCGGCAATCCCCCCTACGCCAAGATGAAGGACATCAGCCGCATCACCTACAAATACTGGCTCAAGCAGAGCAACGTCCTCTTCATCATCGGTGGCAAGGCCAACAACACCGACATTTACGAAACCTTCCGCGCCATGGCCGACGGCCTGAGGGAGTATTTCGGCAGCCACGGTCCCACCCCCCTTTTCGTGGTGGTTGGCCGCGGTGGCCCCAACCTGATCCGGGGTATGGGCTATCTCAAGGATACCCTGGACTCCCTGGGTCTGCCCTACCGCATGTTCGGTTTCGACTCCGCCATGAGCGAAGTGGTCAACTTCGCCCAGGCCGTCGATAACTGGATGTCCAACGGTGGCCGGGAGATCGTGGCCCGCAAACTGGGCATTCGCTCCTGAAGGTGTGGCCCATGAACGGCGGGCTCCAATCCCGCAGAGAATCAACCCGCGAGATCACCGAGGTTTGCCATGTCGTATAATGAAGAAGCCAACAAAAGTTACAATTTCATGCACGCCCGCGGTGTGCCTGAGTTCCCCTACTATGTCGGTATCCACAGCCTGGCCGAAATGGCCACCCGCGAAGACCGGGTCTGCGTGTTCAACATCCTGGGCGGCGAAAGCCGGACCGTCACCCCGGTAAGCCATGTCTTCTCCGGCGGCAACATCGTCTGCGGCACCATGCCCGGCCGTTCCGGTTCGGTCATGAAGACCAGCATCGGCGACATCCCGGTCTACAACAACGTGCTGGAAGCCATGGACGCGGGACACAGCTTCAACGTGGCGGTGGTCTATGTGCCGCCCGCCGGCGTGCGCGACTCGGTGATCGAGGCGGTGCGGGTCAATCCCAATCTCAAGAAGGTGGTCATCCTCACCGAAAAGGTGAAGGTTTCCCACGCCCGCACCATTCGTCAGTATTGCCAGATGCGCGGTGTCGACGTCTTCGGCGCCAACTGCCTGGGTATCGCCGACGCCCACAACAAGGTGCGTATCGGCGGCGCCCTGGGCGGCAGCGCTCCGGAGGAGTCGCTGGTTCCGGGTTCCGTGGCCATCTTCTCCAACTCCGGCAACTTCACCACCACCATGGCCACCTATCTGCTCACCGGTGGCTGGGGTTCCACGGTCTCCCTCTCCTCGGGCAAGGATGTCTATATCCACTTCGCCGCCCAGGAGTTCACCTACGCCATGCACAACGACGACCGCACCAAAGCGGGCGTCTTCTACATCGAGCCGGGTGGGTATTACGAGAAGGAGTTGGTCTTCAAGAAGCCGGTCGTGGCCTGCGTGGTGGGCCGTTGGAAGGCCAAGCTGACCCGCGCCTGCGGTCATGCGGGCGCCATCGCCGGATCCGGTGACGATGCCGCCGCCAAAGAGAAGTGGTTCATGGAGAAGTTCGGGGTTCAGGGCATCTTCACCCCCGAGAATCCCATCTGCTCCGCCAAGGGCGCGGTGGTGACCAACATCTCCCATGTGCCCCAGGCGCTGACCACGGTGATGATGCTCAACGGCATCAAACCCGATTTCGAGCCGCGTGGCAATCTGGATCTCAAGTGCTGGTTCGCCAACAATCAGGGATTGGATCTGCCCAAGGAGCTGTGCCCGCCCGTAGTGGAGGCCATGTCCCCCTACAACGAGCAGATCGCCATTCTCTCCAAGGCCATCGGCACCACCTTCCCGCGGCAGGCCATGAAGGACGCTTCCGGCGCTTCCCGCATGGATCCGGCCACCCAGGTCTCCCAACTGCACAACATCAGCATCCTGGATGCCTCCACCCACACCCTGGAGGAGAACCTCACCATGGCGCTGCTCCGGGAGTATCCGGATGCCAACGGCGCGGCCATGGCCAATGCGGTACTCAACGCTTACGTCAACCAGAGCGGCAACGTGGGTCTTCTGGCTGCGGATGCGGCCCGGGAAGCCGGCAACAGCCCCAACACGGTGCTTTCCGCCGCGGTGGCCCTGGTGGGCCCCAACGTGGTCAAGCAGGGTCGTGACGCGGCGGAAGCCCTGGTGAACCTCTTCGCCTACAGCAAGCTGGAGGATCCGGCGGACACCTCCTTCGACTTCTCCGCTCAGTTGGAGCAGGCGGGATCCGAGGAGATGCGGGCCGTCTTCCTCTCCGACAAGGCGGGAGACCGGGGCAAGAGTCTGCTGGCCGGTCTGGAAGCCCGGGGCGCCAAGTCGGTCTTCATCGACTTCCTCAAGGCGCTGGCCGACAAACACAACGGCAAGCTGCGCGATCAGGTGCTGCTGGCCGCCGTGACCACCCACCTGGCCTGGAAGCCGCTGATGCACAAGCGTCTCTCCGTGACCACCGTGGCCAACATGCCGTGGCATTTCCAGATCTTCGCCACCCTGGTCGGTTCCAGTGTGGAGAGCAGCCGTCAGGAAGATCGCAAGACCTTCTCCGGCGTGGCGGTGAGCGATCTGATCAACGGCTGGAGCTTCACGGAGACCGCCTTCCTGGCTCTGTTCGGTCATCGTCCCGATGCCCAGGAGCTTTTCGGCTTCTCCGTGCTGCTGGGTCTCATCGTCACCAACGGACCCGGCACCATTTCGGCTCAGGGCCCCAAGGGTGCGGTTTCCGCCGATGGTCCCGAGGTTCCCAGCCGGGTGCAGGTCAACAAGGGCTATCTCGGCTTCCTGACCCATACCGGTTTCGCCCACGGGGGCAATGGCTTCGAGGCCATCTCCTTCCTGCTCGACCAGTTCCGCAACACCACCCTGGCCGACCCCGCCGAGACCGCTCACGGCCTCGATCTGGCGGAGATGGCCAACCGGTATGCCAAGGAGTACAAGGGCTACAAGGTGAAGGCCAAGGGCGCCGGCGAGCTGGATTACGCCAAGATCCCCTGCGTCAATCATCCGGTCTTCAAGGGCAAGGATGTCAACTTCGACCCGCGGGAGGTCTTTGTCACCGAGTTGTTCAAGAACCGTGGCGAATACAACGTGTTCCACGATTTCTATCACGAGATGGTGCAGGCGCTGTTCCGCAACGGCGTTTCCACCAATGTTTACTGCGTGAACGTGGATGCGGTCATTGCCATCATTCTGTTGAAGATGCTGTGGAAGCCTTTCAAGACCGGCAAGGTCACGGAGCGGGAGATGGAAGCGGCGGCTTTCACCACCTTCCTCTTCGGGCGCATGATCGGTTCTGCGGCGGAGATCGACGATCACACCAACCGGGGTCGCAACATGGATACCCGGACCGCTGCCAGCGTGGTGCAGTTTGTCGGTTGATGCGGTGGTGATGTAATAACGAAACCCCGGAGGAAGCCTTTTCCTCCGGGGTTTTTTATTGCCCTGGCCGTTCAATCTGTTATCTTTCAAGTATCAAAAAAAGGAAATGTTCTATCCTTTGACTTTGCCGTCGAACCCCCTATAAATTCATTTAGACATATTAATGTAAATAAAATATGAATTATAACAGACAAGTCAAAGGATAGAACATTTTCTTTTTTTACTTTCTAAAGGATAAAATATTAAAAGTCAAAAGACTGATTACAGGAGGTTGACATGCTCAAGGCGAAAATCCCTCTTCTGACCGACCAGGAAGCGGCCGATCTGCTGAACGTTTCCCAACCCTATCTGGCGAACCTGCTGGCGTCGGGCGCCATTCCCTGTTACGAACAGGGGACGCGCCGGGGAGTGTGTTATCAGGATGTACTGGATTACAAGAAACAAATGCAAGAACAACAAATCACCATTTTAAAGGATCTAACCGAAGAAGCTCAGAAATTAGATATTGGTTATTAAGCGTTATGAACTTGGCCGTTGTTCTCGATTCCTGCATCCTTTATTCCGCCCCCTTGCGGGACCTTCTGCTGCACTTGGCTTTGTCCGGACTTTTCCAAACAAAATGGTCCGAGGAGATCCACCGGGAGTGGATGGAAAACCTGCTGATCAATCGTCCCGATCTCACTCGTGAACAGTTGGAGTACACCCGGACCCGATTGAACAGCCTGCCCGATTGTTTGGTGACCGGGTACGAGTCTTTGATTTCGACACTGCATTTGCCGGATGAAGGGGACCGCCACGTTCTGGCCGTCGCGATTCACAGTCGCTCCGGCATCATTCTGACTTACAATCTCAAGGACTTTCCCCTCGAAGCCCTGGCGAAACACCGCATTCAGGCCCGGCATCCCGATCCCTTCATCATGGCCCTGATCAAGGCCCACCCTCAGCGTGTTTTGCACGCCGTCCGGCGGCACCGCCAGACGTTGAAAAGACCACCGTTAGGCCCCACGGAATACATAAATGCCATGGAACGACAGCATTTATCTGATACCGCGGACTGGATGCGTTCTCAAGCTAAAGATCAATTGTAAATATATTCTTTATAGGATCATAATCCACATCAATATGATGTGGCTTTCCTTTTGGCCACAGGAGTACCGACCCCACTCGTCTAGTTCGAAGAACCCACAGGCTTGAATATCTCTGAATTAATCGCGAACCAATTGCTTGGTTTCGCAGCTCCTTGCACTTTCCGCGTCCTACACTCATACTATGAAGACTATTATTACTTTTAAAGATCACATTGATAGTTTTTCCACAATTTCCTGAAAAATACTTCTGCCAATTCTCAGGTGAAAAAGCAATTCCAAAACCCGAGCCGGTCACAGTATTTGGCCTGCTATTTTCCCACGCTGATCCTTTAAACGATGGCATACTATCTCCTTTTCATCGCTGAAGTTTTCACCGCATGTAGTTGGTTCTGCACTCTTCGGCAGCCGTTTGAATTGGACAAGCTCAACATCCAGCAGAGGCAGATTATCTGGATCGTTCAAAGCTGCCGCCGTGATCCGTGCGTCTTCCTCGGGAGTCGGTATCTCAATCGCCACAGGCTTCGACATATCGCATGACCTCCTTCACATTGGCCTTGCGCAGACTGATGATGCGGCGTTCCTCCACCCGGTCCACAAAGACCACGACGTGGACACGTGTTCCCAGAACAGCCAAGGCAACCTGCCGCGCTTCGTCGTATTCGCGCCACGTATCTTCCCAAACCAGGGCATTTTCCCAATCCAGGTGCGCCGCTTCGGCCAGGGACAAACCGTGTTTTTCCCGATTGCCGACATCCTTGTCCGGATCGAAACACATTTTTTCCAATTTCATAATCGTATTTCAACAAATCCTGACTTCAATGACAATTCGGGGAAAGAATACCACGTTCCGAACCGTCTTCCAACCGCTTGTTCCGGTTCTGTATGACCCATCCCTGATAACCCGGCAAACAAGAGGTTTTGAGCGCCTTTAAGTACAATTTAGTTTTGTTGATTTCCTGTCATTATCCATACTATTTTCCAGGGTTTTTTGTGATGTTCTTCCATGGTGATTTGAAGAGGATGTCGAAAATACATTGAAATCGGGCGCAGAATGCGCAAAATTTCGAGTGCCGCGGAAAGGTGGGAACTTTTTCGGCAGGGAACGACTCACGGCGCCCCCCACCACGAGAAGCGCCGGATCGGCTGGGAGGAATGGAAGGTGCTTGAAAGCTATTTTCCGGTGCTGGTTTTTCTGTTCATCGCCCTGGGCATGGCGGTGTTCATGCTCGGCGCGTCGTACCTGGTCGGGGTGAAACGCCCCTATGACAAAAAACGCGACCAGTACGAATGCGGCTTCGACCCGCCCTCCCGGGTGCGCATGCCCTTCGACGTGCGCTACTATCTGCTGGCCATCCTCTTCGTGGTGTTCGACATCGAAGCAGCTTTCATGTATCCCTGGGCCGTGGCCTTCAAGAGCATCGGATTCATCGGTTTCGTGGAGATGATGCTCTTCCTGCTGGTCCTGCTGGTCGGCTACATCTATGCCTGGAAGAAAGGGGCGCTGGAATGGGAATGATCGAGGAAGTGCGCCGCGAGGTAACGGAGCGGGGTTTCCTCCTGACCAGTGCCGACAAGCTGGTCAACTGGGCGCGCACGGGCTCCTGCTGGCCCATGACCTTCGGTCTGGCCTGCTGCGCCGTGGAGATGATGCAGGCCGGCGCCAGCCGCTACGACCTGGACCGCTTCGGCATCGTCTTTCGCGGCAGCCCCCGTCAGTCGGACGTGATGATCGTGGCGGGCACCCTGACCTACAAGATGGCCCCGGTGCTGCGCAAACTCTACGACCAGATGCCCGAACCCCGCTGGGTCATCTCCATGGGCTCCTGCGCCAACGGCGGCGGTTATTACCACTACGGCTACTCCACGGTGCGCGGTTGCAACCGCATCGTGCCGGTGGACATCTTCGTGCCCGGTTGCCCCCCCACGGCGGAAGCCCTGCTCTACGGCATCCTGCAACTGCACAAGAAAATCCATCGCACCGCCACCCTCTACGATGGCTGGAGGATCTCCCAATGAGCCAGCCGCGTCTGGAAGCCCTGGCCGACCATCTGCGCAGCCTCTTTCCGGCCGATGACGTGACCTATCTGGAAGGTCGCGCCGCCGGGGGCAAGGGCGATGCGGTGGTGCTGCAACGCAAACCCGAAGAACTCCTCGCCGCCATGACCCTGCTGCGGGACGACCATTACTGCGACTTCAAGCTGCTGGTGGATGTGGCCGGCGTACACTACCCGGATCGCGACAAACCCCTGGAGCTGGTCTACCAACTGCTTTCCGTGCATCAGAATCACCGGGTGCGGGTCAAGGTGGCCCTGAGCGAGGGCGAGTTCGTCCCCTCGGTGAACGGCATCTGGTGGAGCGCCGACTGGTACGAGCGGGAAGCCTACGAGATGTTCGGCATCCTCTTTTCCGGCCATCCCGATCTGCGCCGACTGCTCACCGAATACGACTTCGAAGGTTTCCCGCTGCGCAAGGATTTCCCGGTGACGGGTTATCACGAAATGCGCTACGACGAGACCCTGGGCCGGGTGGTGCGGGAACCGGTGCAGTTACAGCTGCCGAACCGGGCCTATTACGGACCGAAGGCTTCCGGGAAGTCGGGTACCCATTAGGCTTTCCGGGGTTTCGGGCACCCACGGGTTCTTTTATCGGATGTACGGGTAGGGTGGCTTGCCATGATGCAAGAAGGCGCGGAATTCAACACATACACCGTCAATTTCGGTCCCCAGCACCCGGCGGCCCATGGCGTGCTGCGCCTGCTGCTGGAGCTGGACGGCGAGGTGGTGGTGCGGGCCGATCCCCATATCGGCTTCCTGCATCGCGGCACCGAAAAGCTGCTGGAAAACAAGACCTACCTCCAGGGGGTGCCCTACTTCGATCGTCTGGACTACATGTCCATGATCTCCCAGGAGTACCCCTTCGTGCTGGCGGTGGAGCGGCTCCTGGGCATCGAAGCCCCGTTGCGGGCCCAGTACATCCGGGTGATCTACGCCGAACTGACCCGCATGCTCAACCACCTGCTCTTCCTCGGCGCTCACGGCCTCGACGTGGGAGCCATGACCATGTTCATCTACACCTTCCGCGAGCGGGAGGAGATCATGGACATGTACGAGGCGGTTTCGGGGGCACGGGTGCATGCCGCCTACTTCCGTCCCGGCGGGGTCTCCCGGGATTTCCCGGAAGGGCTGGCCGCCAAGATTCGCCATTTCACGGAGATCTTCCCCAAAAAGATCGACGAATACGAAACCCTGTTGACCGACAACCGCATCTGGAAGCAACGTCTGGTGGACATCGGCGTGGTCAGCGCCCAGGAGGCCCTCGACATGGGTTTCGTGGGACCGATGCTGCGGGGTTCCGGCGTGGCCTACGATCTGCGCAAGGCGGAACCCTACGATGTCTACGACCGGGTCGAATTCGACATCCCCGTGGGCAGGAACGGCGACTCCTACGACCGCTATCTGGTGCGGGTGGAAGAGCTGCGACAGGCCAACCGCATCATCCGTCAGTGTCTGGACCAGATGCCCGCCGGTCCGGTGCGCCATGAGGATTTCAAGATCTCCCTGCCCTATCGGGCCGAGATGAAAGAGGGGATGGAGTCGCTGATCCATCACTTCAAGCTGTGTACCGAAGGATTCCCGGTGCCGCCGGGCGAAATCTACACCGCCGTGGAGACACCCAAGGGGGAGATGGGGGTCTACATCATCTCCCAGGGGGGCAACAAGCCCTACCGGGTCAAGATCCGGGCCGCCGGCTTCAACCATCTTCAGGCGGTGAAACGCATAGCCAAGGGTCACATGATCGCCGATGTCACCACCATTGTTGGCACCATCGACATCGTGTTCGGTGAAATCGACCGCTGACATATCAGAAGAGAGTACGTGATACGTCCATGAGCGAACATGCCGCACTACCGATGAAGGCGGGAGGCCCGCCGCCCCGATTTTCCGAGGCTGCCCTGCAGGAGATCGGCAGGATCTACGCCCGTTATCCCAAGGAGCGCCACCAGTCGGCGCTGATGCCGATTCTGCATCTGGCGCAGAAGGAGTTCGGCGGCTGGCTCTCCGTGGAGGCCCTCGACTACGTGGCCGAGTTCATGGGCATTCCCAACATGCGGGTGTACGAGGTGGCCACCTTTTACACCATGTACAACCTGAAACCCGTGGGACGTTACCACGTGCAGGTTTGCACCAACATCTCCTGCTGGCTGTGCGGCTCCGAAACCGTGGTGAAGACCCTGGAAAAGAAGCTGGGCCTGGGCGTCGGCAAAACCGACGACGAAGGCCGCTTCACCCTGACGGAGGTGGAGTGTCTGGGAGCCTGCGTACATGCTCCGGTCATGCAGATCAACGATGACTACTACGAACACCTGACCGCTGAACAGGTGGCGGAAATCGTCGATCGGTTGCCCTGAACAAGGAATTGGCAATGAGTGGAGCCATACAGATCGTTTACAAGAACATTCATGTGGCCAACAGCCATACCCTGGCGGTCGCCCTGGAAAACGGCGCCTATCAGGCGGCGGCCAAGGCGTTGGACATGAAGGGTGAAGAGATCATCGAGGAGGTGAAGAAGTCGGGCATCCGCGGTCGCGGCGGCGCCGGTTTCCCCGCCGGTCTCAAGTGGTCCTTCATCCCCCGCAGCGATCCCCGGCCCAAGTATCTGGTCTGCAACGCCGACGAAGGCGAGCCGGGCACCTGCAAGGACCGCGACATCATCCGCTACGATCCGCACATGCTGATCGAAGGCATGATCATCGCCGGCTACGCGGTGGGCGCCAAACAGGGATACATCTACATCCGCGGCGAGTTCGTGCGGGAGGCGCAGATTCTGCAACAGGCGGTCGAGGATGCCTATCAGGCCGGCTATCTGGGCGACAACTGCCTGGGCAGGGAGGTCTGCTTCCATCTGGCGGTGCATCGCGGCGCGGGAGCCTACGTCTGCGGCGAAGAGACGGGTCTCATCGAGTCGCTGGAGGGCAAGAAGGGTCAACCCCGTCTCAAGCCCCCCTTCCCGGCCAATATCGGTCTTTACGACTGCCCCACGGTGATCAACAACGTGGAAACCCTCTCCTCCGTGCCCGCCATCATCAATAACGGCGGCGAGTGGTACGGCAAACTGGGCGTGGCCAAATCGAGCGGGACCAAGGTCTTCTGCGTATCGGGCCATGTCAACCGGCCCGGCAACTACGAAGTGGAGATGGGCCTACCCCTGAAGACCTTGATTCAGCAGTACGCCGGCGACGTGCGAGGCGGTTGGGACAACCTCAAAGGCGTCATTCCGGGTGGTTCCTCCACCCCGGTCCTGACCAAGGCCCAGTGCGAAACCGTCACCATGGACTACGACGGGCTGGCCAAGGCGGGCAGCATGCTGGGCGCCGGTTCGGTGATCGTGCTGGACCGTTCGGTGGACATCGTCAAGGCCATCGCCCGGCTGTCGCGTTTCTATCGCCACGAATCCTGCGGACAATGCACCCCCTGCCGGGAAGGCACGGGCTGGATCGCCCAGGTCATGGATCGTCTGGCCCGGGGACAAGGCCGCAAGGAAGATATCGCCCTGCTGGAAGATATCTGCGCCAACATCAGTGGCAAGACCATTTGCGCTTTGGGGGATGCGGCGGCCATGCCGGTTCTCGGAGCGATCAAGGCCTTTCGCGAGGAGTTCGAATACCTCGTGGAACATGGCCGCAGCATGGTAGGTTGAGGAGCAAGCGAAGACCATGCCTACTTTGATCATCGACGGCAAGGAAGTCAGCGTCAAGCCGGGAACCACCATCATGGAGGCGGCCCGCCAACTTGGCATCAAGATTCCCCATTTCTGTTACCATCGCAAATTGTCGATTGCGGGCAACTGCCGCATTTGCCTGGTGGAAGTGGAGAAGATGCCCAAGCCGGTGGTCTCCTGCGCCATGCCGGTGGCGGATGGCATGGTGGTGCGCACCGATTCGGACATGGTGCGCAAGGGACGCAAGGGGGTCATGGAGTTCCTGCTCATCAACCATCCCCTGGACTGCCCCGTCTGCGACCAGGGCGGCGAGTGCAAGCTGCAGGATCTGGCCATGCGCTACGGTCCCGACCGGGCCCGCTTCCACGAAACGAAACGGGAAGTGCCCAACTGGGATCTCGGCGCGCTGATCGAAACCGAGATGAACCGCTGCATCCACTGCACCCGCTGCATCCGCTTCTCCCAGGAGGTCGCGGGCGTGGAGGAGATGGGCGGCGCCTTCCGGGGCGACCACATGCGGGTGGGTACCTATGTGCAGAAGACCCTCTCCTCGGAACTCTCCGGCAACCTGGCCCAGATCTGCCCGGTGGGGGCGCTCAACGACAAGCCGTTCCATTTCCAGGCCCGGGGCTGGGAGCTGAAACAGACCTTCGGCATCTGCACCCACTGTTCCGTGGGCTGTCACCTGCGCCGCGACCATCTGGACAACACCGTGCGTCGCGTGGTGGCGGAGAGCTGCGAAGCGGTCAATCAGTCCTGGATCTGCGACAAGGGCCGTTTCTCCTACGACGGCATGGGTGCGGATCGCATCCTGCGCCCCATGATCCGCCGGGAAAATAAGGGTCATCTGGAACCGGTCTCCTGGCAGGAGGCCCTCGATTTCGTGGCGCGGCTTCTCAAGGAGGTGCGTCCGGAAGAGGTGGCGGGTCTGGCTTCCGCCAGCCAGTGCGCCGAGAGCCTCTTCTCCTTCCAGGATTTCCTGCGTCACTCCGTCGGTACGCCCCACATCGACCACCGGGTGCGGCAGCGGGATTTTTCGGGCGATCAAGCGGGTTTGACCCGGGCCGATCTGCTGATGAACACCCCTCTGGCCGATCTGGCCAAGGCGGACGCCATTCTGCTGCTGGGCATCGATCCCCGCCAGGAGGTGCCGCTGCTGAATCTGCGTCTGCGTCAGGCGGCACAGGCCGGGGCCCGGATCATGGCCGTCAATCCGCGCCGCCTGGACCACAATCTGCCGGGTCTTACCGAGACGCTGCTGCGTCCCGGCGCGGAAGTCGCCTTCCTGACGGAGCTGCTGGCTCTGCTCAAGGGCGGCGCCGAGGGTTCGGAGGAAACCAGGCTCCTCGCGGCCACCCTCTCCCAGGCCAAATTCCCCCTGGTCATGCTCGGGGATTACAGCTTCAGCCATCCGGAAGCGGAGGCCATCCGCCGGCTGGCGGTGGCCATTCTGGAGGCGTGCGGGGGTCTGCGTCCCGAATGGAACGGCTTCAACCGGGTTTACTCCCGAGCCAACTCCGCCGCTGCTCAGGATCTGGGTGTGGTGCCCCATCGCGGACCGGGCTACCGCCGTTCGGACAAGGTGGGCAAGAACGGGCAGCAGATTCTGGAAGCCGCCGCCAACGGGGAAATCAAGGTTCTCTTCCTTCTGGGACTCGACCCCCGCACCGACTGCGCCGACACCCGTCTGGCCAGCCGCGCCCTGGATCGGGCCAAGGTGATCTTCCTGGGCACCCACCACACGCCGGGAGGGGCCTGGTCCACGGTGGCCCTGCCGGGTCTGGCCAGCGCCGAGAAGGAGACCACCTACACCAACTGCGAAGGTCGGGTGCAGCGTGGCAAACGGGCGGTCAACGGCCCCCTGGAGGCCAAAGAGGATTGGCGCATCCTGCGGGCGCTGTCGGATCGTTTCCCGGTGCCGCTGGCCTACAACGCCCTGGAGGCCCTGCGCAAGGCCATGGCCGACGCCGACCATCGCTACAATCAGGACCATTGGGACGACGCCATCATGTCCTCGCCCTGCAACCATCGGCCCGTGACCACGGGTCTGCCGGTGGCGCCGGCGGATCAGGCGGCGCGCGAGGGTCTGCTGCTGGTGGTGGAACCGGCCTTCTATCGCGATGACGCCATTACCCGCCATTCGGCGGTGATGAGCCGCCTGGACCATGGCCAGACCGTGCGGGTCAACCCCGAGGAGGGGGAATCCCTGGGGTTGCGTCAAGGCGGACGGGCGCGTCTCATCCATGAGGAGCAGACCGTGGAAGTGGAGATCTGCCTCGATGCCCGGGTGCCCCGGGGTCTGGTCTTCGGTCGCTACGGCGATGTCAACGGACTGATCCAGGATCTGGGGGACTGGCACGGGGGCTTCCCGGCGGTCAGCCTGGTTGGACTGTAAGCGCAGCCGGGTTGAGGCTGGCTCGGCTCGGGTTGGACTGTCGCAATGTCGGGTTATGCACGCGGATAGGTAAAAATGACTGAAGCCCTGCACGCATTCCAAGCTTTTGGCTCGGAGCTTTTCGGCGCTCTCTGGCCCCTGATCTGGACCGTGATCAAAATCGCGGTTCTCCTGGCGCCGGTGCTCTTCTGCGTCACCTACCTGACCTGGGCGGAACGCAAGATCATCGGCTACATGCAGGTGCGTTACGGGCCGAACCGGGTTGGCATCTTCGGCCTGCTGCAACCCCTGGCGGATGCGGTCAAGCTCTTCTTCAAGGAGATGCTGATCCCTCTGAAGGCGGACGTGCCGGTCTTCCTGCTGGCCCCGATCCTCACCCTGGCCCCGGCGCTGCTGGCCTGGGCGGTGATACCCTTCTCCCCGGAACTGGTGGTGGCCGATCTCAACATCGGGGTGCTTTACGTGCTGGCCATCTCCTCCCTGGGGGTTTACGGCATCCTCATGTCGGGATGGGCCTCCAATACCCGGTACTCCTTTCTGGGTTCCATGCGCTCCTCGGCCCAGATGATCTCCTACGAAATCGCCATCGGCTTCACCATCATCCCGGTGGCCATGCTGGCGGGCAGCCTCAATCTGGGACAGATCGTGGCCTCCCAGCAGAATATGTGGAATATCATTCCGCTGGCGCCGCTCTTCTTCATCTACTTCATCGCCGGCGTCGCGGAGACCAATCGCGCCCCCTTCGACCTGCCGGAAGCGGAAGCGGAACTGGTGGCCGGCTTCGCCACCGAATACTCCGCCATGAGCTTCGGCATGTTCTTCCTGGGGGAATACGCCAACATGATCCTGGTGGCCGCCATGGGGGCCACCCTCTTTCTGGGCGGCTGGCTGCCTCCCGCCGGATTCCTCTCCTTCATTCCCGGCATCGTCTGGCTGGCGCTGAAGATTGGTTTCCTGCTCTTCACCTTCCTGTGGATTCGCGCCACCTTCCCGCGCTATCGCTACGATCAGCTGATGCGCCTGGGCTGGAAGGTTTTCCTGCCGGTGACGTTGTTCTGGATTTTTCTGACCGGCTCGGCGATGCATCTGCTGGGCAAGGCCTGAGGAGGCGATGAGGATGGGCATGACCGTGCGCACTTTTCTGGAGAGCTTCCTGATGAAGGAACTCTTCGCGGGCATGGCGGTGACGTTGAAGTACTTCTTCCGCCCCCGCATCACCATTCAGTACCCGGAAGAGCGGACCCCCCTGTCGCCCCGTTTTCGCGGGGAGCACGCCCTGCGTCGCTACGAGGACGGTGGTGAACGCTGCATCGCCTGCAAGCTCTGCGAAGCCATCTGCCCGGCCCAGGCGATCTTCATCGAGATCGATCCCCAGAGCGTGGCCCCGCAGCGCAAAACCCGGGTCTACGACATCGACATGGCCAAATGCATCTTCTGCGGCTACTGTCAGGAGGCCTGCCCGGTGGATGCCGTCGTCCTGGGCCCCAACTTCGAATTCACCGCCGAATCCCGGGAAGCCCTGATCTTCGGCAAGAAGAAACTGCTGGACAACGGGGAACGCTGGAAACGGCAAATCGACGCCAACCTCAAAGCCGACGCCAAGTACCGTTAGGGGGAGCTTCAGTCATGGTAACCATAGCGGAACTGGTTTTCTACTTCTTCGCGGTCGTCACCGCCGCATCGGCCCTGCTGGTCATCACCGCCCGCAACCCGGTCCATTCGGTGTTGTTCCTGGTGTTGACCTTCTTCTCCACCGCCGGCCTCTTCGTGCTGCTGGAAGCGGAATTCCTGGCGGCCATTCTGGTGATCGTCTACATGGGCGCGGTGGCCATTCTCTTCCTCTTCGTGGTGATGATGCTCGATGTGGACTTCGTCGAGTTGCGCCGTCAGGCCAAGGAGCATCTGCCTGTCGGACTGGCGGTGGGCGGACTGGTGCTGGTGGAGCTGGTGGCCACGATTCTGACCAGCCACTACCACCTCCACCCGGACAAGATGGCCGGCAAGGACAATACCCTGGTTCTGGGTCAACACCTGTACAGCCAGTTCCTCTACCCCTTCGAGGTGGCCTCCATGATCCTGCTGGTGGCCCTGATCGGCGCAGTGGTGCTGACCCATCGCAAACGGAGCAACGCCTTGCATCAGGACATCGGTCGCCAGGTGGCCAGACGGCGGGATCAGGCGGTGGAACTTCGCAAGGTGGCCTCCGGGGAGGGAGCGAAAAAATCATGACTCTGCAACACTTTCTCGTCCTGGGCGCCATACTGTTTTCCATCGGGATCTTCGGCATCTTCCTCAACCGGAAGAACGTCATCGTCATCCTGATGAGCATCGAACTGATTCTGCTGGCGGTCAACGTCAACCTGGTGGCCTTTTCCCACTACATGGGCGATGTGACCGGACAGATCTTCACCTTCTTCGTTCTGGCGGTGGCGGCTTCGGAGGCGGCCATCGGCCTGGCGATCCTGGTGACCTTCTTCCGCAACCGGGCCACCATCGACGTGGAAAAAATCGATACCCTGCGGGGTTGACCGGCACCGTGAGTTGTCGTATTCGACACTGGATTGAGAGACCATGAGCCAAAACCTTCTCATCATTCTGGCCCCCCTGACCGGATCCCTGATCGCCGGACTGCTGGGTCGGCGCTTTCTGGGCAACGCCCTCAGCCGAGCCGTCACCATCGCGGGAATGGTGCTGGCCCTGCTGCTGTCGATCAAGGTCTTCTTCGAGATCGTCTCCGTGGAGGGCCGGGTGGTCCACGAGGAGGTCTTCTCCTGGATCGTCTCCGGCGGCTTCAAGGTCCACTTCGGCATCCTGATGGATCGCCTCACCGCGGTGATGCTCATCGTGGTCAACGGGGTCTCCTGCATGGTCCACATCTACTCCGTGGGCTACATGCACGAGGATCCGGATCAACCGCGTTTCTTCTCCTACCTCTCCCTGTTCACCTTCGCCATGCTGATGTTGGTGACCGGGGACAATTTCCTGCAGCTCTTCTTCGGCTGGGAGGGGGTGGGTCTGGCCTCCTATCTGCTGATCGGCTTCTGGTTCCGCAAGGAGTCCGCCGCCAACGCCGCCATCAAGGCCTTCCTGGTCAACCGCGTGGGTGACTTCGGTTTCGCCCTGGGCATCTTCACCCTCTATCTGGTCTTCGGCACCCTCGATTACGCCGAGGTTTTCAAAGCCGCCGCCGCCGGGCAATACGTCAAGGCCGTGGAGTTCCCCCTCTTCGGTGCGGTGGAGACCATCACCCTGATCTGCCTGCTGCTCTTTGTGGGCGCCATGGGCAAGTCGGCGCAGCTCGGTCTGCACACCTGGCTGCCGGACGCCATGGAAGGCCCCACGCCGGTTTCGGCCCTGATCCATGCCGCCACCATGGTGACCGCGGGCGTCTTTCTGGTCTGCCGCGCCTCCCCGCTCTTCGAGCTCTCTTCCACCGCTCTGACGGTGGTTACGGTGGTGGGCGCCCTCACCGCCTTCTTCGCCGCCACCATCGGCATGGTGCAGAACGACATCAAGCGGGTTATCGCCTATTCGACCTGCTCCCAACTGGGTTACATGTTCTTTGCCGCCGGCGTTTCCGCCTACTCCGCCGCCATGTTTCACCTCTTCACCCACGCCTTTTTCAAGGCCCTGCTCTTCCTGGGGGCCGGTGCGGTGATCCATGCCATGCACCACCAGCAGGACATGCGGGAGATGGGCGGACTGCGCAAGAAGCTGCCCCTGACCTATGCCCTGATGATGATCGGCACCCTGGCCCTGACCGGCTTTCCCTTCCTGGCCGGTTTCTACTCCAAGGACGCCATTCTGGAATCGGCCTTCGCCGCCCATACCGGAGTCGGGCAGTTCGCCTTCGTCCTGGGCATTCTGGCCGCCTTCATGACCACCTTCTACTCCTTCCGGCTGGTCTTCATGACCTTCCACGGCCATGCCCGGGATCATCATGCCTATGACCACGCCCACGAGGCCCCCTGGGTCATGCACGGACCCCTGGTGGTCCTGGCTCTGGGCGCCCTGTTCGCCGGCATGATCGGCGTGCCCATGATCCACGAGGGCTGGTTCGGCGAAGCGGTCAAGGTGTTGCCGGGTCACGATGCCCTGGCCAACGCCCACCATGTGCCCTTCTGGGTGAAAGCGGCTCCCTTCGGCATGTTCCTCCTGGGACTGGGACTGGCCTGGCGCAACTACATCCAGGATCCCGCCGCTCCCGGTCGCATGGTGCAGGCCTGGCCCCGGGTTCACGCCTTCCTGGCCAATGCCTGGTACTTCGACAAGCTCTACGACCTCCTCTTCGTGCGCAGCGCCAAGGCCATCGGGCAGGGGCTGTGGAAAACCGGGGATGAGACGATCATCGACGGGTACGGCGTCAACGGAATCGCCGCCACGGTGGAACGCATGGCGTTCAAGATGCGCGCTCTGCAATCCGGTTATGTCTACCACTATGCCTTCGCCATGCTGGTGGGCGTGCTGGTGCTGGCCACTTTCTATTCGTGACTAAACAGGAATCGCGACAATGCTCGTCAGTCAGGTCACCTTTCTGCCCCTGCTGGGGGCCCTGGTCATCTTCCTTCTGGTGCGGGATGATCGTCTGGCCCGCAACCTGGCCCTGGGCATCTCCCTGGCCACTTTCCTGTTGAGTCTGAAGCTCTACACCGGCTTCGACACGCACAGCGCCGCCTTCCAGTTTCTGGAGGAGGTGCCCTGGCTGCCCGACTATCACATCGTCTACCGCATGGGGGTGGACGGCATCAGCCTGCTCTTCGTGCTGCTGACGACCCTGTTGACGCCCATTTGCATCCTGGCCTCCTGGGAGTCGATCACCAAACACGTCAAGGCCTACATGATCGCCTTCCTGGCTCTGGAGAGCTTTGTGGTCGGGGTCTTCTGCGCCCTCGACTTCATCCTCTTCTATATCCTCTGGGAAGCCATGCTGATTCCGATGTTTCTCATCATCGGTGTCTGGGGCGGTCCCCGCCGGGTCTACGCGGCGCTGAAGTTCTTCCTCTACACCCTGGCCGGTTCGGTGTTGATGCTCATCGCCATTCTGGCCCTCTACTTCCAGGCCGGCACCTTCAGCATCCCCGAGTTGATGACCTTCGACTTCCCGCTCAACTTCCAGATGTGGATCTTCCTCGGGCTCTTCGTCTCCTTCTCGGTGAAGGTGCCCATGTGGCCGGTACACACCTGGCTGCCGGATGCCCATGTGGAAGCCCCCACCGCCGGTTCCGTCATCCTGGCGGGTATCCTGCTGAAGATGGGCGCTTACGGTTTCCTGCGCTTCTCCCTGCCCATCGTGCCGGATGCGGCCCACTATTTCACGCCGCTCATCTTCGGGCTCTCCCTGGTCGCGGTGGTCTATACCGCCCTGGTCGCCCTCATGCAGACCGATCTGAAGAAGCTGATCGCCTACTCGTCGGTCTCTCACATGGGTTTCGTCACCATCGGCCTCTTCACCTTCAATTCCCAGGGTCTGGAAGGTGGTCTGTTGCAGATGGTCAACCACGGTATCGTCGCCGGCGCCCTCTTCCTGCTGGTAGGGGTGGTCTACGACCGCCTGCACACCCGCGAGATCGCCCGTTTCGGTGGACTGGCCAACGTCATGCCGGTCTATGCGGTCATCTTCATGATCTTCACCATGGCCTCCGTCGGCCTGCCCGGCACCAACGGCTTCGTGGGCGAGTTCCTCATTCTGCTGGGCGCCTACCTGGCGAACAAGTCGGTGGCCCTGGTAGCCGCCACCGGCGTGGTTCTCGGCGCGGCCTACATGCTGTGGATGTTCAAAAAGGTGGTCTTCGGCGTGATCACCCACGAAGAGAACAAGAATCTGGCCGATCTCTCCATGCGGGAGGTGGCCCTTTTCGCCCCCTTGCTGGTTCTGGTCTTCTGGATCGGGTTCTATCCCGCTCCCTTCCTGGATGTGATGCACGCTTCGGTGGAGAATCTGATCGCCCAGACTTCCGGCGAAGTGGCCCGGGTGGCCGTGGCGGCTCATTGAGGCGGTTGTCGGTACTTGGCGAAATTGTCGTCCTACAGTCTGAAACGGGTGCGCCCATGTCTGTTCAAATGCCCGATATCAACCTCCTGCTCCTGCTGCCGGAAATCATTCTCTCGGTAGCGGCCATGGGTTTGCTGCTGATCGGCGCCTGGCAGGAAGAGCGTCAGGATTCGGAGCTGTTGCCGAACCTCTCCCTGGCGGCCGTCGTGGTTGCGGCCATCGCCACGCTGAGCGGTCTGGCCGATCCCCGGGCCACCACGTTGGACGGTCAGTTCGTACACGACCCCTTCTCCACCTTCATGAAGCTCTTCATGTATGTGGCCACCACCTTTCCCATCCTGATGTCGGTGGATTATCTCAAACGGTACCGGATGCATCGGGGTGAATATTACGTTCTCATGCTGTGCGCCCTGCTGGGCGGCATGATCATGGCTTCCGCCGGCAGCTTCCTGGTGCTCTATCTGGGCCTGGAGCTGATGTCCCTCTCCATTTACGTTCTGGCCGCCTTCCGCCGTGACGACACGGCTTCCAACGAAGCGGGCCTGAAATATTTCGTTCTGGGTTCCATGGCTTCCGGTCTGCTGCTTTACGGCATCTCCCTGGTTTACGGTGCCACGGGGACTTTCTCCTTCGCCACGCTGCAGAATCTGGTGGGTTCCGACGGTTTCCACGGCGGCATGCTGATGCACATGGGGGTTCTCTTCGTGGTGGCGGGACTGGCTTTCAAGATTGCCGCCGCCCCCTTCCACATGTGGGCCCCGGATGTTTACGAAGGCGCACCCACCTCGGTTACCGCCTTCATGGCCGCGCTGCCCAAGGTGGCGGCCTTCGCCGCCGTCAGCCGCGTGTTGCTGGAAGCCTTCGGACCGCTGCAGGCCTTCTGGGGACCGGCGGTGCAACTGCTGGCCGTGGCCTCCATGGCGGTCGGCGCTCTGGCCGCCATTGCCCAGACCAACTTCAAGCGCATGCTGGCCTACTCCTCCATCGGGCATGTCGGCTATATCCTCATCGGTTTCGCCGCCGGCAACGAGCTGGGTTCTCAGGCGGTGCTGCTCTATCTGGCCATTTACATCTTCATGAACCTGGGCACCTTCGCCATGATCCTGATCTTCTCCCGGGAGGGTGTGGGTGAGGAGATCGGCGACTACAAGGGTCTGGCTCACAAACGGCCGCTGCTGGCTTTCGTCATGGCGCTGCTCATGTTCTCCATGGCGGGGGTTCCTCCCCTGGCCGGGTTTATCGGCAAGCTTTACATCTTCATGGCGGCGGTCAAGGCCAACATGATCGGACTGGCCATCGTGGGTGTGCTCTTTTCGGCCATTGGCGCTTTCTACTATTTGCGCATCGTCAAGATCATGTATTTCGATCAGGCGGAATCGAGTTTCCAGGTGGCGGCTCCGTTGCCTTCCCAATTGGTGATTGCGGTCAGCACGGCGGCGATACTGATTTGGGGGGTGTTTCCGGGCAGTCTGCTCTCCTGGGCCTTGGCATCGGTGCAATCGCTCCACTGACGATACGGGGGCCGCAAGGCCCCCTTTTTTATTTGTTGACGTTCAATATTTAATCTTTTAAGTATCAAAAAAAGAAAATGTTCTGTCCTTTGACTTT
>JADGAQ010000023.1 GCA_015231925.1 Magnetococcales bacterium | reverse complement strand
GGCTCCGCCCCGAACCCCGCCGGGGGGGATAATCCCCCCCGGACCCCCGTATGATTCTCCCTCTCTTTACTCCTTCTCCCTCTCCTTCCCCCTCTCCCTACATCCCTCAAGACTCTTCGAAAACCCGATCCCTCTCCCGACGGTCGCGCTTCGTGGGACGGCCCTTCTCATGGAACCGAACAGCCACCCTGGCCTGCAACCGCGCCTCGTCAGCCTGCTTATGCCGGTTCTCCACACTCTCCGCCGTCTCCTGATACAAGGTGGCCGCCACACTCGCCGGACCACGCTGTTCCGATAAAGCCAGAACAACGATTTCGAAGGTGAAAGGCTCGCGGCGAATGAACAAACGATCGCCGGGCTTGAGCTCCTGCCCCGGCGAGGTGGACCCGCCGTTGCGTTGCACCCGACCACCGGAAACAGCCTCCTGAGCCAGGGTGCGGGTCTTGAAAAAACGGGCGGCCCAAAGCCATTTGTCCAGACGGGTGCCAAGCGCCATGTCAGGGAGCGCCTCGACGCAGCATAAGCGGAGCCTCCTCCAGCAGAGGAGCCAACTCCACAGGCGGAATCAGGTTCGGCTTCAACTCCCTGGCCCGACGCAGATGGTTTCGGGCGGCATCGTCCCGATGCAGTTGCCGGAAAGCGCGAGCCAGCATCAAATGGTTGACGGCGGATTGAGGACCAAGCGCCACGGCGCTTTCCAGATGGGGCAGGGCCTCTTCCGGGTGCTGCAGCGCCAGAAGCGTGCGCCCCAGCAGACGACGGGCCTGCTCCATGCGCGGCTTGAGGCGAACCGCCTCTTCGAGCAGCGGCAACGCCTCCTGCCAGCGCTCCTGATTGCCCAGAGAGAGTCCGAGCATGGTCAGGGCTCGGGCATTGGGTGCGGTAACGGCAGCGGTATGGCGGAACAACACCTCGTCGCTGCTCCACAACAGACTCTGGCGATGCGCCAGAACGGACAACAACAACAACAGAGCCAGAATCACCCCCGTTACCGCTTGGGTCAGTCGGGGTTTCTCCCGCAGGAGACGGTCCACACCACCGGCAGCCGCCAGATAAAGCCCCAGGGCGGGCAGATAGAGGAAGTGGTCGGCCATGGCCTGATCGGCGAATTGCACCAAGCCGCTGGCAGGTAACAAGGCGATGAGATACCAGAACCAGCCGGTGAACAGAAAGGGCCAACGCTCACGGTTTTTCCAGACCGGCACGGTCAGGCCGAGCAGTAGCGGAGCGGCGAGCAGCGGCTTCCACAGGGGCAGCTCCGTGCCGGGATGGGGATAGTTCGGGGCCAGGGGATAGGGCCAGAGCAGTTTGAGGGGATAAGCGAGGTAAGAGACCAGGGCGTTGTCGAAACGAGCCCACAAAGGCAGAATCCGGGTATCCGCCAGGTTGCCCTGAGCTTCATGCAGCAGGAAGGTAGCCACGGCGACGAGCAGCGCCAGGAGAAAAAGGAGGGCCTTTTGCCGCAGCAGAGGCCAAAAACCCGACGCGGCCCGACCCAGGAGTCCGTAGTCGAGCAACAACAGCAGGATCGGCAGGGTGATGGCCATGGGTTTGGCGGTCGTGGCCAGAAAGAAGAATAACAGCGTCGTCAGTCGCTCTCCCCGACAATGGGCCAGCAGGGTCAGCAGGGAAAAGAAGAGAAACAACAGATCCTTGCGTTCGGCGATCCAAACCACCGACTCCACATGAATGGGGTGGAGGGCAAAAAGGGCGGCAGCCGTCAGCACCACCCGGGAAGACTGTCCCAACCGATGCAGCAGCCGGGCGAAAAGGAAGACATTGGCCAGATGCAACAGCAGGTTGTCGAGATGGTGGATGAAGGGGGAGAGTCCGAAAACCGAAACTTCCGCCATGAAGGAGAGCCAGACGAGAGGGGTCCACAGGCCGAAGGGTTCCCCCCCGCGCAGCGCCCAAAGCAGGCCGTCCCAGGAGAGACCGTTGCGCACCTGGGGATTGCCGGGAATGAAGGCGGTATCGTCCATGCCGCTGTAGGGGAAGGAAGGCACGGCGTGATAGACGGTCAGCAGCGCCAGGGCAATCAACAGAAAAGGGCCGGTGGGAAAGGACTGACGCATCTCCGGAGACAATTGCAAAATCCTTTCGGAAGATTCTTGGGGCATCTGTTCAGATATACGGGGGTTCGGGGGGGATTATCCCCCCAGACGGGTCCAGGGCAGCGCCCTGGGATTTTTCTTTTCGCCTTTTATGCGGTCATGTCGTGATTTAATAAAATTATTTATTTTGCTTATTTATAAATAATAAAAAGTCAAAGGATAGAACATTTTCTTTTTTTGATACTTAAAAGATAACATATTGAAAGTCAAAAGATTCATGATTTGTTCCCGGGCCGCAGCCGCGCCAGGATGTCGTCCCGTGCCTGGGAGAGGATCGACTGGCGGTCCAGGCTGTCGAGAATCTCCCGCACCGCCTGTTTGGGACCGCCGGGACCCCAGGATTTGCCCTGGGCGAAGTAGCGTTCCGCAGCGCGTCCGATGGCGTAGGTGCCGTAGTAGGCCACCGCGCCCTGGGCGCCGGCGGTCAGGAAGGTGGAAAGCCCGGCGCTGACGCTCTTGAAGGCGGAAGAGAGCAGGTGGGTGCCGTAAACGGTACCCATCAGGAAGAGCATCTGCCCGGCGATGGTGCGCAGCAGATGGCCCGCCTCGTGGGCGTCGATGCGCATGTGGTAGACCTGGGCCAGATTCATCACCATGGCCCCGTCGGCGGCCATGGCCAGGATATCCACCAGAGGCAGCGGATTGATGGCCACGGCCACCCCCTTGCCGATGCAGTAGGCGCGGATGACCCGTTCGGCGGCGTCGTGGAACAGACTGGTCAGCTCCACCGAAAGCTGGTCGGAGAAGCGCCCGGCAGCCAGACCGGCGTTGACGGCCGCCAGGGTCTTGCCCTCGGCGAGCAGAATGGTGGTCAACAGTTGACGCAGATTTTCCACCTCCGGCGGACTGGGTCGGCTGATCTCCCGTTCGGAGCCGTCGGGCAGGGTTTCAAGGTGGATTCGGGAGCGGGGTTTGGCGGCGCAGGCCAGAAGGCGATCCGCCGGCAGCAAACCCGCAGTGCGTTGCCGCAGGGTGGCCAGCAGCAACTCCCGCTCCTCCAGGGTAAAGCGGTCCGCCTTGTTGAGAATGAGGATCAGGGGCTTGTGAACCTGGGAGATCAACTCCCGGAAGGCCTGAAACTCACTGTGGGTCAGATCCCCCTCGGTGACGAAAAGGGTCAGGTCGCTGCCGTGTACCACACGGCGGGTCATGGTCTCACGGGCTTCGCCGTCCACCTCGTCGAGACCAGGGGTATCGATGAGGAAGAGCCCCTCCCCCAGATTGGCCACCGCCCACGGGGCCTCGCCGGGTTTTTTGGTTTCGCCGTGCAACGGACTGACGGAAAAACACTCCTGGCCCAACAAAGCGTTGAGCAGAGCCGACTTGCCCACCCCCACCCGTCCGCAGACGGCGATGTGGATATGCCCGGCATCGAGTTTGCCCAGCAGGGTTTGCAGCTCCTGGTAATCGTGTTGCAGCGCCTGACGCACCAGATGGGGGATATGGGGGTCGTCGAGAAGATCCCGCAGGCTCTGTTTGGCCAGATTCAGATGGTGACTGCCATCGGCGGGGAGGTCGGAAAACCCGGTCTTCCTGCGACCCAGCAACTGACGCAGCCGTTGTGAGAGGTCCATGATCACGCCTTGCTCCCTTTTTGGCCCAGGCTGTCCAGGGCCAGACGGGCGAACCGCTTGCCCCGCTCCTCCAGATCGAGGCTCAGGTTCTCCTCGAAGAGGCGGATGGCCGGTTCGGAGAGCAGAACGCCCTGTTCTTCCAGGGAGCGGGCCACGGCGTGACCCAGGCTGTCGAAGAGCATGCCGTAGGCCACGGCGTGCAGCAGCCCCCCGCCCACGGTGCCCAGGCCGGGAAAGGCTTTGAGCAGATTGCCCACAATGGCCAGAAAGAGGGGCAACGAGCGGTGCAGCCGCAGATCGGTCTTCTTGAGCAGTTGTTCCACCTCACGGGTGGAGACGGAAACCTCGTAAATGGCGGACAACTCCTTCACCAGGCTCAGGCCGAGAATCCCCTGAAACAGCAGATCCATGCCCGGTGAGACGGCGGCCAACGCGCCGACCACGGCGCGACGGGCATGGCTGTCGATCGCCGCATCGGCCCGCTGCCGCCGTGCCTCCCGCAAGGCCTGGTCCAGTTTTTGAGCGGACAGGGCGAAGATGGCGCTGTCCCGCAGGCTCTCCAGCACTTCGCCGTGGCGATCCAAAGCCGCCAGCATGGCCCGGGCCAGCGGCGTCACGGCGGGAGGCAGCAGGCGGATTTCACGCTGCTCTTCGCCGTTGGGCAAGAGGCGGAAGACCTCCCGGCTACCGCCGCTGCGAATGGCCACCAGACTCATCTTCTCCCGGCCCGACAGGGCATCGAGCCGCTTTTCGAGCTGCGCCAGCAGGCTGGCGGTCTCCCCCTCGCTGTAATGGTCCGCCTTGTTCATGGCCACCACGACCGGTTTGTTCAAGGTGGACAGATAGTCCAGCTCCCGGTATTCGCTGCGGGTCAAATCGCCGGTGCAGAGGGAGATGACCAGATGGGCGCGTTGCGCCTCTTCCCGAGCCAACCGGGAAAGCTCCTCCGAAGCGGGGTCGTCGAGACCCGGCAGATCGGCGATCAGCAGACGGTCCCCCGCCGGCGTGGTCCAGACGTGGCGGGTGATGGCGCGGGTGGTGCCCCCCACCGGGCTGATCTCCACCCGGGCTTCCGGCACCAGCGCCTTCACCAGGGTGCTTTTGCCGCTGTTGACCGCGCCGAGAAGTGCGATATGAATCTCCCCCGTGGCGCGGCGGCGCATCAGTTCCGCCAACTCTTCCCGTGCGGCGCGGGTGTCGATGTTCTGTTGCCCGATGGTTTCGAGGCGGGCCGTCAGAGCCTCTTCCGTGAGCGGAGGTGCTTTTCGGGCCGGAACCACCGGTTTGTTCAAACGGCGGTAGAAGAGGAAACCGCCCGCGAGCAGCAGACCGAACAGAGCGGCAGCGACGCTGATCAGGGTGATGCGCAGCCAGGAGGGCAGGAGTTGCAGCCGCAGCCAGAGGTCAACGAGGGCTTCGGCGCCCTGAACGATCTGAACGGCGAACCAGACGGTTCCCGCCAGCAAGGCGAAGAGCAGCAGCAGATGCCGGTTCAGGCCCATGATCAGCGGTTGCCGAAGTCGTTTTCCGCCCCGCAGTCGGGACAGATCCAGATGACATGGTTGCAGGTCATGCCCCAGAGGTTCTCCTGCATGCAGGCCTGGCACATGGTGAAGGCGCAGTGGCGGCAAAGCCAGAAGAAGGGCAGATCCACGGCCTTGCAGGCCACGCACGGCCCTTTGGAATGGCGCAATGGTTTGCGTCGGCGCGGGGCGGTCGGGGTCGTTTCGGAACTCTTTTCCATGAAAATCGCTTCCTGTATGGGCCAAACGCGCTATCATGGCCGCTTTTCGGCGGCTGCCGCAAGGGTCTCCTTGCGATACGATCCTTTGGGGAGAATGGCATGTTGACGGGAACGCAGCGCAAATATCTGCGGGGCTTGGCCCACGGACTCAATCCGGTGGTGACCATCGGCAAGGACGGCGTGACGCCAGGGGTTCTGGGAGAGGTGGACCGGGGCCTGCGGGATCACGAGTTGATCAAGGTGCGCTTCGGCGGCTTCAAGGAGGAGAAGGAGGCGTTGAGCCAGCAGATCGCCGAGTCCACCGGCAGCGACGTGGCCGGCATGATCGGTCATGTCCTGATCCTCTACAGGGCGGCGGCGGAGCCGGAAAAGCGGGTCATCGTGCTGCCGTAGAAAGGAGCGGAGATGGCCCAAATGCGAGGACTGGTCTCCCACGACGTGGAGTGGGAAGAGGCGGTTCCGGTAGCCATACGACTGGAACTGAAGGGCGGGGTGCGGCTGCGCCTCGATCTGGCGGGGCGCACCCTGGTGCAGGAGGCGGGAGAGCCGTTGCGACCGAAGCAGTTGGACTGGTGTATCGAGATCGGGGAGTATCTGGTGCGGCAGGCCCTGCTGGAGCGGCAGGAGGAGCTGCGCAAACAACGCGGGGACGGGCGCGCGGCCATCGATTTCGAGCCCCGCCCCGATCCCAAGGTGATCTGGTGGGGATGAGGGGATCAGAATACATTCGGCGCGATTTCAAGACATCACGTGTCTGTCCCATGCCCTGAGGAACCGACTTTTGAGAAGGTTTTGAAAATCCCGCCGACCATCGGCAACCAGAAGAATGTAAACGCGCTGCCCCTGAATCCGATAGATCACCCGGTAGGGCTTGAAGCCGATCTCACGGAACTCCTCGATACCCAAGGCATGAAGCTCCCTGGGATGCGCACCGCGTTTCGGAAATTCGGCCAGGGTTTCAACGATCCCCAAGACGGCATCGAGTACATGGGCCGCCTTTTCCGCGCTGTCGTGGCGGGCGATGTAGTCGTGAAGTTCCTCCAGATCGCGCCTGGCCCCATGTGTCATCAGCACCTCGAAGCGCATGGGCGTCAGGCTTGGCGCAGATGCCGCACAACCTCCATGGCGGGGACCACCTCTCCCTGCTCGATCTCCCGATTTCCCATGGCCAGGAGTTTGAGCAGGGCCAGAGTCTCCTGGGTTTGTTCGTAGGCGCCGATATCCTGCAAGACCGCCTTGGCCTCGCCATGACAGGTAATGATCACCGGATCGTTACCATCGGCCAAACCGCGAATAACTTCCGGAGCGTGGGTTTTCAGATAACGGACGGGTTTGATTTGCCCGGATAGTTTCATGGTTTGATCCCCCCTTCGCCTATTGTTCATCCACCGAACTCAGGTTAACCGTTCCCGAAGAACGATTACACCCCCAGATTGGCCGACAGCAGCTTTTTCACCGCGTCGAGACTCATGCCCTTGCGGCGGGCATAGTCGCTCAACTGATCCTCGCCCAGCGGTCCGACATGGAAATAGCGGGCCTGAGGATGGCTGAAATAGTAGCCGCACACCGAGGCCTGGGGCAGCATGGCCCCGCTCTCCGTAAGCCGCATGCCGGTGTAACGACCGGCGTCCAACACCTTGAACAGGGTCTCCTTCTCGCTGTGATCGGGACAGGCGGGATAACCCGGCGCGGGACGAATCCCCTGATAGGCCTCGGCGATCAACTCCGTCGGGGAGAGCGACTCATCCCGCACATATCCCCAGAACTCCCGCCGCACCCGCTGGTGCAGATACTCGGCGAAAGCCTCCGCCAGACGATCCGCCAGGGCCTTCATCAAGATGGCCTGATAGTCGTCGTGGGCGGCTTCCAGACGGGCCACCTCCTCTTCCAGTCCCAAACCCGCCGTAACGGCGAACAGTCCACAATAGTCGTAGTCGTCGGACTCCCGCGTGGCCACGAAATCGGCCAGCGCACGGAACGGACCCGGCTCCTGCTGACGACGCAGGGTGTGCAGCACGGCCATGGGGTTCTCCCGCGACTCGTCGGGGAAGAGCAGGATATCCTCCTCCTGACTGGCGGCGGGAAAGAGACCACAGACCCCCTTGGCCTGCAGACGGCGCTCCGCCACCAGTCGATCCAGCAGCAGACGGGCATCCCGATAGACCTTGCCGGCCTCGGCGCCGTGACGGGGATGGTCCAGAATCTCGGGGAAACGCCCGGAAAGCTCCCAGACGTGGAAGAAGGGGGTCCAGTCGATGAAGGGGACCAGCTCCTCCAGCGGCTGGTCGGAGAAGATGTGCAGACCGGGCTTGGCGGGACGGGGCGGACGATAGTCGTTCCAGTCGAAGCGCAGCGTCCGCAGCCGGGCCTCTTTGAGCGTGAGCAGGGAGCGGCGCTCCTGACTGCGCAGATGGGACTGGCGCAACCGCTCCTGGGAAGCGGTCAGCTCCCGGATGAAGGTCATGCTCTTTTCGGGGTGCAGCAGGGAGCTGGCCACGTTGACGCTCAGGGAGGCATCCTTCACATGCACCACCGCCTGGCTGTACTTGGGCGCGATGCGGGCGGCGGTGTGAACGGCGGAGGTGGTGGCCCCGCCGATGAGCAGGGGAATGGTGAAGCCCTGACGCTCCATCTCCTCGGCCACCCGCACCATATGCTCCAGAGAGGGGGTGATCAGCCCGGAGAGACCGATCATGTCGGCGCGGATTTCACGGGCCTTTTCCAGAATGGTCTCCGTGGCCACCATGACCCCCAGATCGGTGACGTCGAAGTTGTTGCACTGCAGCACCACCTTGACGATGTTCTTGCCGATGTCGTGTACATCGCCCTTGACCGTGGCCAGGAGAATGCGTCCCCGGCCCTCGTGGCCCTCGCTCTGCAGGGCCTTGATGTAGGGCTCCAGCACCGCCACGGCCTTTTTCATCACCCGGGCGCTCTTGACCACCTGGGGCAGAAACATCTTGCCGGCACCGAACAGCTCGCCCACGGCGTTCATGCCCTCCATGAGGGGGCCCTCCACCACCTCCAGGGGGTGGCTGACCTGCTGCCGGGCCTCCTCCACGTCGGCTTCGACATGGCTGTCGATGCCCTTGATCAGGGCGTGGCGCAGCCGCTCCCCCACCGGGGCCTGACGCCAGCTCTCCTCGGCGCGGGCGGCGCTTTCGCCCCCCTGACCCTGTCGGGCGTGGGCCAGCTCCAGCAGACGGTCGGTGGCATCGGGACGGCGGTTGAAGAGCAAATCCTCCACCCGTTGCAGCATCTCGGGCTCGATCTCCTCGTAGACCGCCAGTTGGGAGGCGTTGACGATGCCCATGTCGAGACCCGCCTTGACGGCGTGGTAGAGGAAGACGGCGTGCATGGCCTCCCGCACCGGTTCGTGGCCCCGGAAGGAGAAGGAGACGT
Source organism: Magnetococcales bacterium (assembly GCA_015231925.1). Taxonomy (NCBI): domain Bacteria; kingdom Pseudomonadati; phylum Pseudomonadota; class Magnetococcia; order Magnetococcales; species Magnetococcales bacterium. The sequence goes on along the minus strand of JADGAQ010000023.1, from coordinate 23,830 downwards.
TGCTGATGCCGCCGCTGGTGCGCGCGCCGGGCAGGTTGGTCTTGATCCAGCGCACCGCCTCGATAAAATCGATGGCGTAGTTGTTGTGCTGTTCGATGCCGGTGCCCACGGCGAAGACGTTGGGGTCGAAGACGATGTCCGTCGGGGGAATGCCGATGCCGGTGAGCCGATCGTAGGCGCGACGGCAGATGGCGATGCGCCGTTCCAGGGTGTCGGCCTGACCGTTTTCGTCGAAGGCCATGACCACCATGGCCGCTCCCAGGCGATTGGCCAGTCGCGCCTGGCGCAGAAAGGGCTCCTCCCCCTCCTTGAGGCTGATGGAGTTGACGATGCCCTTGCCCTGGAGACAGGCCAAACCCGCCTCCAGCACCTCCCAGGAGGAGGAGTCCACCATCACCGGCACCCGGCTGATGTCGGGTTCGGTGGCCACCAGATTGAGAAAGCGCACCATGGCCTGTTTGGCATCCAGCATGGCGTCGTCCATGTTGATGTCGATGGCCTGAGCGCCGTTTTCCACCTGATCACGGGCGATTTGCAGCGCCTCGTCGAACTGCTCGTCCCGGATGAGGCGGGCGAATTTGCGGGAACCGGCCACGTTGGTGCGCTCGCCGATGTTGACGAAGAGGGAGTCGGCTCCGATGGCCAGGGGTTCGAGGCCGCCGAGACGGCAGAGGTCGGCGGCGGGAGGCACCACCCGTGGGGCCAGACCGGACACGGCTCGGGCCATGGCGCGGATGTGGTCGGGAGTGGTGCCGCAACAACCGCCGACGATGTTGAGCAGCCCGGCGTCGGCAAAGGAGCGGATCTTGGCGGCCATCATGGCGGGGGTCTCGTCGTAGCCGCCGAACTGGTTGGGCAGACCCGCGTTGGGATGGGCGGAGATGCGCGTCTCCGTATCCCGCGACAGCTCCTCCAGGAAGGGCCGCATCTGATCGGCGCCCAGGGCGCAGTTGAGGCCGATGGAGAGGGGTTTGGCGTGCATCAGGGCGTTGCGGAAGGCGGTGACCGTCTGCCCGGTGAGGGTGCGTCCGCTCTGATCGGTGATGGTGCCGGAAATCAGGATGGGAATGGCCAGACCCCGCTCTTCCAGCAGCTCCAGAATGGCGAAGAGGGCCGCCTTGGCGTTGAGGGGATCGAAGATGGTCTCCACCATCAGGAGATCGGCGCCCCCCTCCAGCAGGCCTTCCGCCGCCAGGCGATAGGTTTCGGCCAACTCCTGGAAGGAGACGTTGCGCAGACCCGGATTGTTGACATCCGGCGACAGGGAGGCGGTGCGATTGGTGGGCCCGAGAACCCCGGCCACATAACGGAGATGGTGGGGATTCTCCGCTTCGGCGGCGTCGGCCACTTCGCGGGCCAGGCGGGCCGCGCCGCGATTCAGCTCGAAGACGATCCCGGAAAGACCGTAATCGGCCAGGGAGACGGCATTGGCGTTGAAGGTGTTGGTCTCCAGGATGTCGCAACCGGCCTCCAGATACTGCCGATGCACGCTGGCCACCATGTCGGGCCGGGTCAGGCTCAGCAGGTCGTTGTTGCCCTTCAGCTCGGAAGGGTGGTTGGCGAAGAGTCGGCCACGAAAATCGGCTTCAGTCGGCTCGAAGCCTTGCAACATGGTGCCCATGGCCCCGTCCAGGAGCAGGATGCGTTGCGAAAGCAGGGCGTCGAGACGGGCCAGGCGTTGGTCGCGGGTGGTCATGAGGGTATCCTGAAGGCTGGATTGATCAAGTGATCTGGTTCTTTGAGGCCGGGCAGGTTAAAGTGGCCCCGGGTATCCAAAACGAATGGACGAAAACACTCAGGCCGAAGGGAAACGGCCGTACCGAATCGGCGGGAGGTGATTCGATGCGATGGTTGACCGGATTGTTGGCCCTGGTGCTGTTCACCGAGGGAGTTCACGCGGCGGGAGGGCCCCAGGAGTACTATGCCAAGGATCCCTTCACGGTGCGCATCATGGAGACCGGCCCCGGTGAGAAGGTGTGCAAGCTGGAGATCGCCATTCCCCTGGAGGGGCTGGGACCGGCGCTGATTCTGGCGCTGTTCCCCAACGACGACTTCTTCACGGAGCTGTTCACGGAACGGCGTCGGGTCGGTCTGGCCCGCAACCAGCTGGAGATACGCTTCGACCAGGAGCCGGCGCGCACCATCGCCTTCAAGGAGGACGAGGCCTCCAAGGACAACTACTGGCGCTGGCAGTACCTGGAAAAGAGCGACGATCTGCTCTCGGAGGTCAAGCGACGCAATGTCATGCGGCTCAACTTCTCCAACGGGCAGCGCAACTTCGAATTCGAGGTGAAGCTGACCGGCAGCCTGCAGGCGGTGAACAAACTGCAGCAGTGTCAGAAGGAGCAGAAGTGAGCCGCGCGGTGGGCGGAAGTCAGGCGCCATACCGATCCCGATAGTTCCGAATGGCCTGCAGATGCTCCCCGAGGGACTCCTCCTGTTCCAAAAGACCGAGGAGATCGTCGAGGGTGGCGATGGCGGTGACGGGAATACCGAAGGAGGCGGCCACCTCCCGGGTGGCGCTGAGGTCGCCGCTGCCCCGCTCCTGCCGGTCGAGGGCCACCAGCACGCCGGCGGGGCTGGCGCCCGCCTCCCGGATCAGCTCCACGGACTGGCGCACCGAGGTTCCGGCGGAGATCACGTCATCGACGATGAGTACCCGCCCCTGCAGGGGAGCGCCGATCAGCAGCCCCCCTTCGCCGTGGTCCTTGACCTCCTTGCGGTTGTAGGCGAAGGGCAGGTCGCGACCGTGTTCGCGGGAGAGGGCCGCAGCGGTGGCGACCACCAGGGGGATACCCTTGTAGGCCGGACCGAAGAGGATGTCGCAGGGCAGGTCGGCCCCGACGATGGTGGCGGCATAGAAACAGCCCAGCCGGTCGATGGCAGCCCCGCCGTGGAACAGCCCGGCGTTGAAGAAATAGGGGCTGTCGCGACCGGCCTTGGTGCGAAAGGAACCGAACCGCAGGACGCCCCGGGCGATGGCGAAACGCAGGAAATCGTGTTGCAGAGTGTTGGCGGACATGGGGCAATCCTTGTAGAGTGTGATGCGGGCTACTGGATGGCAACCATGGTGTGGAGACCGTGGGAAGTCAAGCCCTGCTCGCAAGGTGAGACGGAAGAGAGGGACGTTCATGGAAGAAGAGGAAGAACAGGAAAATGTCGTCAGCCCCTGGAGCATGTGGATCGGCCTGTTCCTGGTGGTGGCCAACGTCTGGGCCCAGTATCTGCTCTGGTTCGGGGAACAGGGGCTGGTGCGCTGGCGGCGCACGGAGGCGCAACTGGTCCTCTCCCAGCGGGAGAACAAGGAGATCACCGGGCGCATCAACGCGCTGAAACGGGAGATCCTCCTGGTGGAGACCGATCCGCGGGTGCTGGAGGAGGTGGCGCGGCGCAACCTGGGACTGGTTTATCGGGATGAGCTGATCTTCGTCTTTCCGGGACATCGGACCGCCGTCCAGGTTTCCGTTGACAAAGCCGCCGTCATGACGGAAGATGACCATGTTGGCGTTGGTGGCAGGTGAGGGTTGGTGTTTTTTCGGAAAGTCGGCGCTGCCGGCTTTTTTTGTTGAGACGGGATGCGGGGTTGTCGGATGAGCCGGGTCTCCGATGAGCAATGGCAGCGGGTGGAAGAGGTCGCGCAGGGCGCTGCGGAGGCCGTGGGCTGCGAACTGGTGGATGTATCGCTGAAACAGGACAACTACGGCTGGGTGTTGCGGGTTCTGGTGGAGAAGGTCGCCCTCGCGGGCGACGGCAACCCCGAAGGCACCCCGCCGGGGGTCTCCCTGGAGGAGTGCAGCGCCGTCAGCGAACGCATGACGGGCATCCTGGACGTGGAGGATCCCATCTCCCAGCCCTACCGGCTGGAGGTCTCCTCCCCAGGGGTGGAAAGGCCGCTGAAGAAACGGCAGGATTTCGTGCGTTTCGCCGGATCGCGAGTCCACGTGGAGCTTCTGGAACCCCTGGACGAGGGGGGCAGACGTCGCTTCACCGGACAATTGCAGGGTCTGGAAGGGGACGAGGTCGTGCTGGTGGGAGATGACGAGGGAAAGGTGTCTCTGCCTTTGGCCGGAATCGCCAAGGCGAGGCTGCAGGTGAACGTTGATGCGCTGTTCGGAAGGAAAGCCCCTTCCCGCAACGGGCGACGGAGGAGCCGCTAGAATGGGTGGTCGGTCATGAGTTCGGAAATCTTGCAAGTGGCGGAACAGGTCGCCCGTGAAAAGGGAATCGACCGCAAAATCGTGATCGAAGCGATGGAGGTGGCCATACAGACCGCCTCCCGCAAGAAATACGGCGCCAACAAAAACATCCAGGCCCGTTTCGACGGCAAGACCGGAGAGTTCGGCCTGCATCTGTTGCGCGAGGTCGTGGAGGTTCCGGAAGGCGACGAGGTGGAGGACGCGGATCTGCAGGTCTCCTTCGCGGAAGCGCGTCGCATCGATCCGGCCATCCGGCCGGGAGAGATCCTGGCGGAAGCCCTGCCGCCCATCGAGTTCGGACGCATCGCGGCCCAGACCGCCAAACAGGTCATCGTGCAGAAGGTGCGGGACGCGGAACGGGATCGCATCTACGAGGAGTACATCAGTCGTCGCGGGCAACTGGTCAACGGACTGGTCAAGCGGGTGGACCGCAGCAACATCCATGTGGACCTGGGACGCACCACGGCCTTTCTGCCCTACGAAGAACAGTTGTCCCGGGAGCATTATCGCCCCGGCGACCGCATCCGGGCCTACATCCTGGATGTGCGGGACGCCACCCGCGGTCCCCAGGTGATCTTGTCGCGCACCCATCCCCAGATGGTGGCCCGTCTCTTCGAGATGGAAGTCCCGGAGATCTACGACGGCATCGTGGAGATCAAGGCCGTGGCTCGGGATCCGGGTTTCCGCAGCAAGATCGCGGTGCGCTCCAACGACTCCCACGTCGACCCGGTGGGCGCCTGCGTCGGCATGCGGGGCTCACGGGTGCAGGGCGTGGTCACGGAACTCCAGGGCGAGCGCATCGATATCATCGAGTGGTCCCCGGATCCGGCGGTCTTCGTCTGCAACGCGCTGGCCCCCGCCGAAGTCTCCAAGGTGGTGATGGACGAGGAGGAGCGCAGCATCAAGGTGGTGGTGGACGAGCAACAGCTCTCCCTGGCCATCGGTCGTCGCGGACAGAACGTGCGTCTGGCCTCGGAGCTGACGGGCTGGAAGATCGATATCGTGGCGGAACAGGAGGATATGGACGTTCGCGCCGAGGAGTTCCAGGAGCTGGCGCGCAACTTCATGACCGAGCTGGATCTCGACGAGGATGTGGCCGGAGCCCTGGTGCAGGAAGGCTTCACCACCTGCGAAGAGGTGGCCTACGTGCCGCTGGAGGAGCTGGTCAGCATCGACGGTTTCGACGAGGATATCGCCCAGGAGCTGCGCAACCGCGCCCGGGAGTACCTGTTGCAGAAGGCGCTGCGCACCGAAGAGCGCAAGGAAGAGCTGTCGGTGGATCCCGAGCTGTCCCGACTGGAAGGGCTGTCGGACGAGCTGGTGGTGATCCTGGCGGAAAAGGGCATCTGCTCCCTGGAAGCCCTGGCGGATCTGTCGTCGGACGAGCTGTTCGACGCCACCGGAGGGGCGTTGCCGCGTCAGAACGTGGAGAGCGTCATTCTGGCGGCCCGCAAACAGGCGGGTTGGTTCAGCGATGGGGAGCGGAAGGGTTAACACCGCACCGGGCAAAGGTTCCACGCCGGGCAAAGGCTCCGCGCCGGGTGGCGGCAAGGCCGGACGCGGCGGTCGGGGTCGGGGTGCGTCGGCAAGGGCGCGACGCGGCGCCGAAGTCGCCACCACGGCGGAGGCAACGGATCCGTCCGCCGTCAAGGTGGTGGAAACACCCTTGCGGCAGTGTGTACTGTGCCGGGAAAGCCGTTCTCCGGGCGAATTGTTGCGCTTCACCGTCTCGCCGGAAGGGCAGTTGGTGGAGGATCTGGGGGAGCGACTGGGTGGACGGGGCTTTTATCTGCACCCCTCCGCCGACGAAGTTCGCCAGATGTTGCGGCGTTCGGGTCAGATGGGACGCTGGAGCGGCTTTGAGGGTCGGGTGGCGCTTCCGGAAGCGGAACTTCTCACGCAACGCCTGGCTGCGGCTTTGACACGGCGTCTGTACGACGGTCTGGGTCTGGCCCGGCGGGCCGGTCTGCTCCATCTCGGTTTCGAGATCGTGAAGGAGCGGCTGGAACGGGGTGAGCCCCTGGTGGTGCTGATGGCGACGGATACGGCGCATCACACCCGGGAAAAGGTGGAGCGCCTGATGCGGAAACAGGGTCCGGGCGACCTGCTGGAAGCGGGTTTCCGGGATGCCCTGGGCGCGGCCTGCGGTGTCGGGCCGGTGGCGGTATTGGGGCTGGTCCCCGGACGGCAGGCCTCGCGCCTGCGTCTGGATGTCATGAGATGGCGGGCCTTCACGGGCCCATTCGAGAGTGGTGGAACCGGATCCGATGGCGGAACGGGCGGCAGCAGCGGAGAAGGCGGTTGAGCGATTCCAAGCAGGACGAACAGAACGACAACAAGCTGCGTTTGAAAGCGCCACGCAGCATTGTGCTCAAGAAAACGGTGGAAAGCGGAGCCATCCGGCAGCATTTCCCCCATGGGCGCTCGAAGAGCGTCGTGGTGGAGGTGCGCCGCAAGAAGACCTTCGTGAAGGTGGGCGGCGAAGGGGAAAATCCGGTTCAGTCCGGCGAGTCGGATCTGCCGACGACCGTGACCGAGGCGACGCAATCCCCGTATTCGTCCCAAACACCGCTCCAGGAAACGGTCGAGAGCTTCGAGACCAGCGTGGATGTGGCGTCGGAGACGGTTTCCCGGGATGAGTCGGTCGAACCCGTCGGAGACGATGGGGAAGAGCCGCCGGAAGAGGTTGCCGTGGCGGTCGTGACGGAGGTGAGCGTCACGGAGGAGCCCCCTCGGGAAGAGAAGGTGGAGATTGCGCCGCCGGTACGGGAGAAACCCGTCGAGGCGATGGAGCGCTCCTATCCCAAACCGACGGCGGCTCCGACCCCCGGAGGCATGAGCGTGGTGCAGCGGGGAGGCCAGCCCGGTGCGGGACGCGGCCAGCCAGCGGCGGCGGCCGGCGTCAAGGTGTCCCCTTCGGGCGGACGCGGCGAAGCGGAAGGCCGTTCCCGTCAGGGGGGCCGACCGGAGGCCTCGGGCCAACGTCGCCCGGAGACTCCCGGCGGCGGGCGCGGCGCGACCGGGCAGACCACGACGACCTCGCTGATCACCTCTGCGGAGGACGAGAGCGGCGACAAGAAGAAGCTCTCCCGGGCGCAACGGGAGGATGTGGCCCGCAAGCGCATGGAAGAGTTGGTGGCCAAACGCCTCTCCCAGGTCGGCGATTTGCGGGAACAGAAACGGCTGGACGACGAACGGCGCCAGGATATCCAGGTGGTGCCGCCCGTGGTGGCGCCTCGCAGCACTGCGGCACCCGCAGTGGTGGTGGAAAGCACCGATACCGAGGAGGAGGAGCGCGAGGGTGGCCGGCGGGGTCGGCGTCGCCGCTCCGAGGACGGTCCGGCGGAGAAACCGATGCAACCCGGGCGTCGCCCGCGGCGGGATCGCAACGAACGCCGTCCCGAAGTCCACGCCCAGGTGGTGGTGCGGGATGTGGTGGTTCCGGAAGCCATTTCGGTGGGGGATCTGGCCAACCGTATGGCGGTGAAGTCCTCGGAAGTGATCAAACTGCTGTTCAAGCAGGGCATCATGGTCACCATCAACCAGATGCTCGACCAGGAGACGGCGGTTCTGGTGGTGGAAGAGATGGGGCATCGCTCCAAGCAGGTTTCGGAGGAGGCCGACATCGAGGCGGAGCTGGCGGAGGTGATGGACGGCGAGCAGGATCTGGCCACCCGTCCCCCGGTGGTGACCATCATGGGTCACGTGGACCACGGCAAGACCTCGCTGCTGGACTCGATCCGCAAAACCGACGTGGCGGCACGGGAGTTCGGCGGCATCACCCAGCACATCGGCGCCTATCAGGTGCTGACGGAGAAGGGGGATCGCATCACCTTCCTGGACACCCCCGGACACGCGGCCTTCACGGCCATGCGGGCTCGCGGCGCCAAGGTGACGGATCTGGTGGTGCTGGTGGTGGCGGCGGAAGACGGGGTCATGCCCCAGACCATCGAGGCGGTCAACCATGCCCGCGCGGCGGGGGTGCCCATCCTGGTGGCGGTCAACAAGATCGACAAGCCGGACGCCAATCCCGAAAAAGTCATGCAGCAGCTCACGGAATACGGCCTGGTGTCGGAAGCCTGGGGTGGCGACACCATCTTCGTGCCGGTGTCGGCCAAGACCGGTCAGGGCGTTCCCGAGCTGGGCGAGATGATTCTCCTGCAGGCGGAAATGCTCAATCTGCGGGCCAATCCCGACAAACGGGCCCGTGGCGTGATCATCGAGGCCAATCTGGACAAAGGCCGGGGCCCGGTGGCCACCTGTCTGGTGCAGAGCGGCACGTTGCGGGACGGAGACATCTTCGTGGTGGGCACGGAGTGGGGCAAGGTGCGCGGTCTGCTGAACGACAAGGGACAGCGGCTCACCGAAGCCACGCCGGCCATGCCGGTGGAGATCATCGGTCTGTCGGGTGTGCCCAGCGCCGGCGAGTTCCTGGTGGTGGTCGGCGACGAACGGCGCGCCCGTGAAATCGCCTCCTATCGCGAACGCAAGATCAAGGAGCAGGAGCAGGCCAAACAGGCCCACGCCCCGAAGCTGGACGATCTCTTCAACCAGATTCAGCAGGGCCAGGTGGTCGAGCTGAAGGTGGTGGTCAAAGCCGACGTTCAGGGCTCCACGGAAGCGGTCGCCGAAGCGGTGAAGCGGGTCAAGCACGAGCAGGTGCAGGTCAACGTCATTCACACCGGCGTGGGCGGCATCACCGAATCGGATCTGATGCTGGCCCTGGCCTCCAGCGCCATCGTGGTGGGCTTCAACGTGCGGGCCGACGCCAAGGCGCGGGAGCTGGCCAAGCGCGAAAAGATCGACATGCGTTTCTACAACGTGATCTACGATCTGGTGGATGACGTGACCCGCGCCCTGGAAGGGCTGCTGGCGCCCAAGGTGGAAGAGACCATTCTGGGCCGGGCCCTGGTGCGGGAGGTCTTCCGCATCTCCAAGGTGGGCAACGTGGCGGGCTGCATGATGGCCGAAGGCGTGTTGCGCGCCAACAGCAAGGTGCGGGTGCTGCGGGACAACATCGTGGCCTTCGAGGGCGAGGTGCTGGCCCTCAAACGCTTCAAGGACGATGTCAAGGAAGTTCGGGAAGGCATGGAATGCGGCATCAGCTTGCACCGCTTCAACGATTTCAAGAATGGGGATGTGCTGGAAGCCTATATGCTGGAGGAAATTCGGCAGGTCATCCACTCCTGAGGACCGTGTCCTTGTTTTACCGTGTCCTTGTTTCATCGAGCCTTTGAACCGACATGACGGATGACGAACGCACCACACGAGGCTGGCCCGGAGGGTATCGGGATCCGGGCCGTTTCGGGTGGTCCGGGGAGACGATGCTCGTGGGTATCCTGCAGGTGCGCCTCGATTTGCCGGGGGTGCGCTCCCTGAAGGAGAAGCGCAGCATCGTGCGTCGCCTGTTGTCCCGGGTGAAAGAGCATTTCGAGATATCGGCCGCCGAAGTGGCCCACATGGATTTGTGGAACACGTCCGGTCTGGGTTTCGCCATGGTCGGCAACGAGGCGGGTCCGCTTCAAAGCCGGTTGCGGGAAGTGGTCTCCTTCATCGAGCGGGAACATCTGGGTGCGGTGGCCGATTATCGGGTGGAGGTGATCGCATGAGCGTGCGCGTGGAGCGGGTTGGCAACCAGATCCGGCGGATTCTGTCGGAGATGGTGGTGTCGGGCGAAATCCGCGACCCCGGTCTGTCGGGGGCCTTGGTGACCCTCACCGAGGTACGGGTTTCACGGGATCTCTCCCTGGCCACGATCTTCTTCGCGGTATCGGGCGGAGCCGAGGTGGAACAGCAGGTGGAGGCGGCGCTGAACCGGGCGGCGGGCTTCATGCGCACCCGGGTGGGCCAGGAGATGCGCTTGCGCCTGGTACCCCAGTTGCGTTTTCTGGTGGATCGCTCCGTGGAACAGGGACAACGCATCGAAGAGTTGCTGAAAAGCCTGAACATTCCCCCTGCGGACGACACCGCCTCGTGAAACGCCGGGGTGGCAATGTCTGGCACGGCTGGTTGGCTGTCGACAAACCGGCGGGCTGGAGTTCCTTTCAGGTGGTGGCACGGGTGCGCCACCTCACCGGCGTGGCCAAGGTGGGTCACGGCGGCACTCTGGATCCCTTCGCCGAAGGTCTGCTGCCCCTGGCCCTGGGCGAAGCGACCAAAGTGCTGGGCCTGGTTCTGGAGGGGGACAAACGCTATCGCTGCCGGCTGCGCTTCGGCGAAGAGACCGACAGCGGCGACCCCACCGGAACGGTGATCGCCCGCAGTGAGCAGCGTCCCGAACCCTCGGCAGTGGCGTCCGCCTTGCAAGGGTTTCTGGGGGAGATCGAACAGGTCCCTCCCCTCTTTTCCGCCATCCACGTCGAGGGGGAACGGGCTTACCAACTGGCCCGCCGGGGAGAAAACGTCGTTCTGCCGGCCCGCACGGTGCGCATCGACCGCCTGGAACTCCTCTCCTGCACCGCCGAAGAAGCGGAACTGCTGGTGCAGTGTGGCAAGGGAACTTATATCCGGTCCCTGGTTCGGGATCTGGGCCGGCTTTTAGGGTGCGGGGCCACGTTGACCCGCTTGATACGGCTGCAAACCCTGGGATTCGATCTCCAGGAGGCCGTAACCCTGGAAATGGTGGAACAGGCGGTTCGGGAGAACCGTCTGCCAACGATTCTTCTCCCCATGGATCGGGTACTGGACGACATCCCGGTACTTCGTCTCGGGGAGGAGGAGTGGCGGCGCCTCACGTTGGGGCAGGCCGTGCGGGTGGAAACGGAGCTGCGCACCACGGGCGTGGTCCGGCTCTACGACCCGAATCAACGCTTCGGCGCCATCGGTGAGGTCTCACCGGAGGGCGCGGGGCGGGTTCTGGTGCGTCCGCAGCGGGTCTTCTCCCTGGGAGGCGTACCGTCGTGACAACTCATTCATACCCCTAAGGAGAACACGATGTCGATTACGCCGGATCGCAAACAGGAACTGATCAAAGCCTACGGACTCAAAGAGGGGGATACCGGATCCCCGGAGGTCCAGGTGGCCATTTTGACGGAACGCATCAACAATCTGACCGAGCACCTGCGCATCAACAAGAAGGACCACCACTCCCGTCGTGGTCTGTTGAAAATGGTCGGCCTGCGGCGTCGCCTGCTGACCTACGTGCGCAATAAGAGTCAGGATCGTTATCTTTCCTTGATTCAACGTCTCAATCTGCGCAAATAGTTGCTTGGATGAATACCACCGGCGCTATCGGGGCGCCGGTGTCTCGGGAAAAGGAAAATCATGTTCGATATTCATCGCAAGACCATTGAATGGGGCCCGGGGCAATTGACCCTGGAGACCGGGCGCGTGGCCCGGCAGGCGGACGGAGCGGTGCTGGTCACCTACGGCGAGACCATGGTTCTGGTCACCGTGGTGGCGGAAAAGTCGGTTCGTCCGGGGATGGACTTCTTCCCTCTGGGGGTGCATTACCAGGAGAAGAGCTGGGCGGCCGGACGCATTCCCGGTGGATTCATCAAACGGGAGACCCGTCCTTCCGATCGGGAGGTGTTGATCTCCCGTCTGATCGACCGGCCGTTGCGTCCCCTGTTTGACAAGAAGTTCTACAACGATACCCAGGTGATTGCCACGGTCATCTCCTACGACCAGCAGTTTCAGCCGGATATCGCCGCCATGGTGGGCGCTTCGGCGGCCATCTCCCTGTCGGGCATGCCCTTCCACGGCCCCATCGGGGGCTCGCGGGTGGCTTATGTGGATGGCAAGTTCCTGCTCAACCCGACTCGTGGTCAGATGGAGAACAGCCGTCTCGACCTGGTGGTGGCGGGCACGGCGGACGCCATCAACATGGTGGAGTCGGAAGTCGATTTCCTCACCGAAGAAGAGATGCTGGATGCGGTGATGTTCGGCTTCCAGGGGTATCAGCCGGTGATTCAGGCGATTCGGGAGCTGGTGGCCGAGTGCGGCAAGCCGGCCTGGACCCTGGAGAGCAAGCCGGCGGACGAAGCCCTGGCCGCCGCGTTGCGGGAGAAAGCCCAGCAGCCTTTGATGGAAGCCTACAGCATCGCCGACAAGATGAAGCGGCAGGATCGTGTGGCCGCCATTCGCAAGGAGATGCCGCAAGCCCTGGGCCTGTCGGAAGGCGATCCCCGCGAAGGCGAGATGAAGGAGCAGTTCAAGGCGCTGGAATCCCAGGTGGTGCGGGAGAAGATCCTCAGCGAAGGCCGTCGCATCGACGGGCGCGGCTTGACGGACGTGCGTCCCATCACCTGCGAGGTGGGCCTGTTGCCCCGGGTACACGGCACGGCCCTTTTCACCCGTGGCGAGACCCAGGCCCTGGCGGCATTGACGCTGGGCAGCGGACGGGATCAGCAGATCGTCGAATCGCTGGATGGCGAGGACCGGGAGCATTTCTACCTGAACTACTCCTTCCCTCCCTACAGTGTGGGCGAGACGGGTCGTGTCGGGGCGCCGGGCCGTCGGGAGATCGGTCACGGCAAGCTGGCCACACGGGCCTTGTCGGCCATTCTGCCGGATCAGGAGACCTTCCCCTACACCATTCGCATGATCTCCGAGATCACCGAGTCCAACGGCTCCAGCTCCATGGCCACGGTGTGTGGTGCGGTGCTGGCCATGATGGACGGCGGTGTGCCCATCAAGGCACCGGTGGCGGGTATCGCCATGGGTCTGGTCAAGGATGGCGCCCGTTTCGCGGTGTTGTCCGACATCATGGGTGACGAAGATCATCTGGGTGACATGGACTTCAAGGTGGCGGGCAATGCCGACGGCATCACCGCGCTGCAGATGGACATCAAGATCAACGGCATCACCCGGGAGATCCTGGAAGTGGCCCTGCGGCAGGCTCGCGGGGGTCGTTTGCACATTCTGGGCAAGATGCAGGAGGCCATGCCGCAGGTTCGGTCCGAGCTGTCGAACTACGCGCCGCGCATCATCACCATCAAGATCAATCCGGACAAGATCCGCGACGTGATCGGGTCGGGCGGCAAGGTGATCCGTGGCATTACGGAAGAGACGGGATGCTCCATCGACATCAACGACGATGGCACGGTCAACATCGCCTCCGTGGACGGTCCCAGCGCCGAAGCGGCGGAACGCATCATCCGGCAGATCGTGGCCGAGGTGGTGACGGGGCAGGTTTACCAGGGCAAGGTGGTTCGCATCACCGACTTCGGCGCCTTCGTCAACATCCTGCCCAACCGGGATGGTCTGGTTCACATCTCCCAGCTCTCCGGACAACGGGTGGCCAAGGTCACCGACGTGGTCAAGGAAGGGGATGTGGTGGCGGTGAAGGTTTTGGATGTGGACAAACAGGGTCGGGTCAAGCTGACCATGAAGGATATCTGAGCGGCAAAGCGTCGCTGGCCGTGATGGATCGGGGGACCGGAGCGTAAGGCTCCGGTCCCTTTTTTTTGGAGATGAGCCCCACCAGAGCCAATTGCGATATAGCCACAGCCAAGATATTTTTTATGTATTTGACTTTCAATATTTTATCTTTTAATAATCAAAAAAAGAAAATGTTCTGTCCTTTGACTTTCTGTTTATAATTTATATATTTTTAATATAATACTCATTAGTTTTGCAATCGGCCATAATATTGGAAGACGGCGGCTGCGTGTTCGCAGAAGTTTTGCACCCTCTTTCCATTTAGGGTATTGATTTTGCTGGCATGCTGTGTTTATGGAGTGTAACCTGATACGTAACATGGAACGGGAACCGTGATTCAGAACATTCGGCACAAAGGTCTCTCCCTCCTGTTCCAGGAGGGCCAAAGCAAGGGAGTCAAGCAGTCTCTTGTCAAGAGATTACGGCAAATTCTCTCCTTGCTGAATACCGCCGTGGTGGCCGAGGATATGAACCTGCCCGGTTTGCACTTTCATTCCCTTTCCGGAGAATTGGCGGGATATTACGCTGTATCTGTTTCAGGAAACTGGCGAGTTATTTTTCGTTTCGAAGAGGGGCATGCCAACTCAGTTGACCTGATCGACTACCACTAGGAAACAAGCCATGAACGATCCAGTCTCCCCCGGAGAAATCATTCGTGATTTATGTCTGAAGCCATTGCACCTTTCGGTAACACAAGCCGCCGAAGGTCTTGGGGTAACGCGCAAAACCCTGTCGCTTTTATTGAACGGCCACTCGGGTATTTCTCCGGAAATGGCGGTCCGTTTATCGCGAGCCTTTGGTCGCAGTCCCGAAAGCTGGTTACAGCTTCAGGCTCAATTCGATCTGGCCAAACTTGATCAGGAAAGGATTCAATGCAGTATCAAGCCATTATTCACCCATCAAAATATGCACATCTGATTGATTCCAGGAGAAGCAATAATGACGGACTTAATAGAAAAAATCAGTCTCTTTTTGTATAAATCTAGAGATTATCGCGAAACAGAAGAATTAAAATGTTTTCTTCGTAATATCAAAGCCAATAGAGATCCATTTTTCCTGACGGAGACAGAATTTCACCAGATCGCCCTATGGAAACTTGGCAATCAGTTTAATCGGAATAAACATAATTTGGATAATAATATAACTAGTTGTTATAAATTAACAACAACGGCCGCTTTCAGCATTACTGAATCGGACGATTATTCGTGCGCAACACAACTAAAAATAAATATTCTTACTACTTTACACGGAGTTGGAATTCCTGTCGCCTCCGCCGCTCTGGCACTGGTTGAACCGGAAAGATATTGCGTCATCGACTTTCGAGGCTGGCGGCAACTGTTTCAGGGGGGCAATAATCTGGAAAAGAAGAAGAGCTTTAATATAGATGATTATATAAAATATCTAGATGAAATCAGACGCATTGCAGTCCAACTGAAAAGCATTCCTCAAGAAGTTGACCTTGCAATATGGGAACTTGATCTGCGGGAGAATCCATAAGACATCCACTCCGTCCGCACCCGGTTCGTCGTTCAACAAGGCCAACAGGGCGACAGATACATTTCCAATAATGGGACCACTACCAGACATCAACCCGCCTTGCAAACCTCCTGGACAGGTTTCGGCTGCAAGGAAACCGTCTGCCGACCCGACTCCTGTTCAAGCCGCTTCAAATCCTGATAAATAGCCTCCGGATCATAATGAAAGCGGGCTGCATGTTCTTCCCGAATTTGACGAATTTCCTCAACAAGAGGATCCTGCCACATGGTCATTCCTCCAATAGTTGCTCCGAGTTGCGCTATCCAACCGGGAACCAACCCATTCGAAACGCTCCCTTCCTGTTCAAGTATTCCACTTCGCCATGACTGATGCAACAATGACATGGTACACGACATCGGCTTTCAGTTGACACTAACCCATCCCCCAGGATAGGATACCGCCCATGGACAAACACGCTGGCCATCCGGAAATCGTCACCCGTTTGAAACGCGCCTCGGGCCATCTGATCAAGGTCATAGCCATGATCGAGACCGGAGAGCCGTGCGAAAAAGTGGCCCAGCAGCTCCAGGCCGTCAGCAACGCCCTGGTCTCCGCCAAACGGGAATACGTCAGCGATCACATCGAACACTGCCTGGACATTCGGGAAGAGATGACGACTCGCGACCTGATCGGACAGGTGAAGGCCTTGAAAACCATGGCCAAGTATCTGTAATACCCATTCAAAACCATGACTAACGCGCCTTTCAATATTTTATCTTTTAAGTATCAAAAAAGGGAAATGTTTTGACTTTTTCCTTAATCTGTTTATATGAATCCTTATGAGCAATAAGTTTTATAGTTATTTTTATAAAAAAGAAACTTACAAAGTCAAAGGATAGAACATTTTCTTTTTTTGATACTTAAAAGATTAAATATTGAAAGTCAACATCAAAAAATCCAGGAGCCCGACATCATGACTTCCCACGGCCCCCACGGCGGACCCCTGCTGAAACACCCCGCCGGCTTCGTGGAAATGAGCGTCTTCGAAACCGACGTGCCCCCCCGCTTCCGCCTCTATTTCACCGATGCCGCCCTGCAACCGGTAACCCCACCCGCCCCGGACAGCATCACCCTGGAGACGGAACGTCCCGGTGACATCCGGCAACACTTCACCTTCCGCCGGGAAGAGACCTTTCTGGAATCCACCACCAATATCCCCGAACCCCACGAATTCCTGGCGCGACTCGATCTGGCGGAAACCCATCAACGTCTGATCACCCTCTTCACCGAAGAAGGCCATGACCATGGAGCCGGTCACGATCACCACCACGGCGGGGAGGAACACGGAACCCACGGCGGCCCCCTGATCGCCCACGCCGACGGCATGCTGGAAATCAGCGTCTTCGAAACCGGCGTACCGCCCCGCTTTCGCCTCTATTTCCTGGACAACGCAGCCCAACCGGCCCAACCCCTGCCCGCCGACAGCCTCACCCTGACCACCACCCGCCCCGATGGCAGCAGCCAACGGTTCCTCTTCCGGCAAGAAGAACACTTCCTGGAATCCACCACCGATATCCCGGAACCCCACGAATTCGAAGCCCGGATCGACATCTCCCGGCAAGACGGGAAACAAGTGCTGGTCACCCCCTTTACCGAAGAGGGCCATGATCACGGACCCGCACACCACGACCACGGACACGACCACGGACACGATCACGGACACGATCACGGGCACGACCACGGGCACGACCACGGCACGGGTCTGCTGGGCTGGCTGCGGGGTACCTTCGCCCACTCCCATGACGTGACCGACAAGGTCGATTCGGTCATGGAATCGAGTGAAAAGGGCATCCGCGCCCTCAAGATCTCCCTGGTGGGGCTGGGGCTCACCGCCATCCTGCAGGTGCTGGTGGTCCTCTATTCCGGATCGGTGGCCCTGCTGGCGGACACCATCCACAACTTCGCCGACGCCGCCACCAGCATTCCGCTGTGGATCGCCTTCGCCCTGGCCAAACGGGGCGCCAATCGGCGCTTCACCTACGGTTACGGCAAAGCGGAGGATGTGGCCGGGGTGATCATCGTGGGAGTGATCTTCTTTTCCGCCTGCGTGGCCGGATACGAAGCGGCGCTCAAGCTGATCCGGCCCGAACCGATGCAGCACCTCGGCTGGGTGGCTCTGGCGGCACTGGTCGGCTTCATCGGCAACGAAGCGGTGGCGGTGTTTCGCATCCGGGTGGGCAAGGAGATCGGCTCCGCCGCCCTGATCGCCGACGGACACCACTCACGGGTGGACGGCTTCACCAGCCTTTCGGTGCTGATCGGCGTCATCGGCACCTGGCTGGGCTATCCGCTGGTCGATCCCCTGGTGGGCATCGGCATCACCGTGGCCATTCTGTTCATCGTGAAGGATGCCGCCAAAGCCGTGTGGAATCGCCTGATCGACGGCATCGAGCCCGAAATCCTGGATGAAATCGCCCACGCCCCCTCCCACGTCGCCGGGGTCAAGAGCGTGCGCTCCGTGCGCGCCCGCTGGGTCGGCCACAAGGTCTATTCGGACGTAACCATCGCCGTCGATGCCGACCTGCCGTTGCATGTGGCGGACGCCATCGCCCGTGCAGTGGAGCGCTCCTTGCGGGAACATATCCGCCTGCTGGGCGAAGTGGTGGTGCGGGTCACCCTTTGATCCGGTCCAGGGAATACCCCTTGATCCAGGCGTAAAGGGCCGGAATGACGATCAAAGTCAGCAGGGTGGAGGAGACCATGCCCCCCACCATGGGGGCGGCGATGCGGCGCATCACCTCCGAACCCGTGCCCGTACTCCACAGAATGGGCAGCAACCCCGCCATGATGGCCACCACCGTCATCATCTTGGGGCGCACCCGCTCCACCGCCCCTTCCATGATGGCCAGATAGAGGTCTCCGCCGGTGAACGGCAACCCTTCCGCGGCACAGTGGCGCCGACGCTCCGTCAGAGCGTGATCCAGATAGATCAGCATCACCACCCCCGTCTCCGCCGCCACCCCCGCCAGGGCGATGAAACCCACCGCCACGGCGACACTCAGATTGTAGTGCAGCAGATCCATCAGCCAGACCCCGCCCACCAGCGCAAAAGGCAGGGAGAGCATGACGATCAGCGTCTCGGTGATGCGACCGAAATTCAGGTAGAGCAGCAGAAAGATGATGAACAGGGTCAGGGGCACCACGATTTGCAGTTTGGCCTTGGCCCGCTCCATGTATTCGAACTGACCGCTCCACTGCAGGAAGGTGCCGGCGGGCAGTTGCACCTGTTCCCGCACCGCCCGCTGGGCGTCGGCCACATAGCCGCCGATGTCCCGGTCACGGATGTCCACGAAGATGTAGACCGACAGCAGGGCGTTTTCGGTCCGAATCGCCGCCGGTCCCTGCTCCGGTCGCACCGAAGCCAGTTGTCCCAGGGGAATCTGCGCCCCGCTTTCGGTGCGCACCAACACCCGCTGGGCAATGGATTCGGGATCGGAACGAAAATCCCGGGGATAGCGCACGTTGACGGAAAAGCGCTCCCGCCCCTCCACGGTGGTGGTGACGCTCTCTCCGCCCAAGGCGGTGAGAATCACCTCCTGGAGATCGCCGATGGTCAGTCCGTAACGGGCGATGGCGTCCCGGTCCGGATCGATGGTCAGATAATAACCGCCGCCCACCCGCTCGGCGTAGGCGCTGGTGGTGCCGGGAACCGCTTTGACCACCTGCTCGATCTGCTGCGCCAGAGGCTCCAGCTCCTCCAGGTTCTTGCCGAAGACCTTGATGCCGATGGGCGTGCGAATGCCGGTGGAAAGCATGTCGATGCGCGCCTTGAGGGGCATGGTCCAGGCGTTGCTGACACCGGGCATCTGCAAAGCCTCGTCCAGCTCCGCCACCAGTTTTTCCGGAGTCATGCCCTCGCGCCACGCCGCTTCGGGTTTCAGGTTGATCACCGTTTCGAACATCTCGGTGGGAGCGGGATCGGTAGCGGTGGCGGCCCGCCCCGCCTTGCCGAAGACCTGCGCCACCTCGGGAAAGCTTTTGATGATCTTGTCCTGGGTTTGCAGCATCTCTTCCGCCTTGGTCATGGAGAGACCCGGCAGGGTGGTGGGCATGTAGAGCAGCGACCCTTCGTTCAGGCTGGGCATGAACTCGCTGCCCAGGCGCTGCGCGGGAATCACGCTGGCTGCCAGCGCCACGATGGCCAGCAGGATGAAGCTCTTCTTGAAGCGCAGCACCAGCCGGATCACGGGACGGTAGATCCGGATGAGAAAGCGGTTGACGGGGTTCCGGTGTTCCGGCAGGATGCGCCCCCGCACGAAGAGCAGCATCAGCACCGGCACCAGGGTGATAGAGAGAAAGGCCGCACCCGCCATGGCGAAGGTTTTGGTGTAGGCCAGGGGTTTGAACAGACGTCCCTCCTGGGCCTCCAGGGTGAAGACCGGCAGGAAGGAGACGGTGATCACCAGCAGGCTGAAGAAGAGCGGTGGTCCCACCTCGCAGGCCGCGTTCATCAGAATGTCCACCCGTGATTGACCCGGCCTGGCCCGTTCCAGATGCTTGTGGGCGTTTTCGATCATGACGATGGCCGCGTCCACCATGGCCCCCACGGCGATGGCGATGCCCCCCAGACTCATGATGTTGGAGGTCATGCCCAGGGACTGCATGAGCAGAACGGCGATCAACACCCCCACCGGCAGCATGAGGATGGCCACCAGGGCGCTACGCACATGCAGCAGAAAGACGATGCACACCACCGCCACGATCAGACTCTCTTCGATCAGGGTGTGTTTCAGCGTCTCCACCGCCCGCAGGATCAATTCGGAGCGGTCATAGACCGCTTCGATGCGCACCCCCTCCCCCAGACTGGCGCTAATCTCCGCCAGGCGCTTCTTGGCGTTTTCGATCACCGTCAGGGCGTTCTGTCCGAAGCGTTGCAACACGATGCCGGAAACCACCTCCCCTTCCCCGTTGAGTTCGGCAAGCCCGCGCCGTTCGTCCGGTCCCAGCTCCACCCGGGCCACGTCCCGCAGTCGCACCGGAATGCCGTGCTCCTCCTTGAGTACGATCTTTTCGATATCCTCCACCCCGCGCAGATAACCCCGCCCGCGCACCACGTACTCGGTTTCGGCCATCTCCACCACCCGGCCGCCCACGTCGCGATTGCTCATGGCAATGGCCTGGCCGACCCGTGAAAGGGGAATGTTGTAGGCCTGCAACTGCTGGGGATCGACCACCACCTGGTATTGCTGCACGTAGCCGCCGACGCTGGCCACCTCCGCCACGCCTTCGGCCTTGGCCAGGTGGTAACGCAGATACCAGTCCTGAAGCGTGCGCAGTTCGGCCAGGGTCTTCTCGCCGGAGAGAACGACATATTGATAGACCCACCCCACGCCGGTGGCATCCGGTCCCAGGGTGGGCGTCACCCCTGGCGGCAGCCGTTTGGCGGCGAAGTTGAGATACTCCAGAACCCGGGAGCGCGCCCAGTAGATATCGGTGCCGTCTTCGAAGATGACGTAGACGAAGGAGGCCCCGAAGAAGGAGAAGCCTCGCACCAGTTTGCAGCGCGGCACCGAGAGCAGCGCCGTGGTCAGGGGATAGGTCACCTGGTCCTCCACCACCTGAGGCGCCTGACCGGGGTACTCGGTGTAGAGAATCACCTGGGCGTCGGAGAGATCGGGAATGGCGTCCAGGGGAATCTTGAAAACGGCGAAAACACCGCTGGCGACCAGAAAGAAGGTCGCCAACCACACCAGCAGGAGATTGCGGCACGACCAGCGAATGATGGCGGCGATCATGGTCTTCTTCCTTTCAATATTTTCTTTTAAGTATCAAAAAAAGAAAATGTTCTGTCTTTTTATTTTTGTTATATTATTTATTTATCAGTTATAATAATTTTTATATATTAAATAATAATATTAATTATTATCAGAAAAGTCAAAAGACAGAACATTTTCTTTTTTTGATACTTAAAAGATAAATATTAAAAGGCGGGAGGCCGAGGCCTCCCACACGGATCAATGGGAATAGTGGCCCAATGCCGCCCGCAGATTGGCTTCGGCGTCGATGAGGAAATTGGCCCGGATCACCACCTTCTCCCCCTCCTTGAGCCCCTCCAGAATTTCGACATAACCATTGCCCTTGCCGCCCGGACGGATCGGACGCGGCTCGAAAAGCCCTTCCCCCCGATCCACCAGCACCACCTGCCGGGATCCGCTGTCCAACACGGCGGAATCGGGCACCGTCAGCACCACACCCATCCCCGACGGCGCCGCCAGTTGCACCGTGGCATACAGAGCGGGACGCAATTCCCCGGTGGTATTGGCCAGCTCGATGCGCACCTTGACGGTACGGGTCTCGACGCTCAACGTGGGATAGACGAACGCTACCTTGCCGCGAAACACCTTGCCCGGCAGAGCGTTCAAGGTCACCTCCGCCTCCTGGCCCTGACGCACCATACCCATGTCCTGCTCGAAGACATCCGCCAACACCCAGACGGAGGAAAGATCGGCAATGCGGTAGAGCATCTCGCCGGGCATGAAGCGCATTCCCTGAATGGCGTTCTTCTCCAGAATGACTCCGGAAACCGGGGACACCACCGTCATGGTCTTGCTGACGCCACCCCCGCGGCGCAGACGCTCCACCTCGGCCGACGAGGCATCCCAGTTGCGCAGACGAATCAAGGAACTTTCCGCCAGGTCGGCAGCCGTGCGCCGGGTCTCCGCATCCGCCTCCCGCAAGGTCTCTTCCGCCCGGCTGGCGGCCAGAAACTCCTGCTGCGCCAAGACCAGCGCCGGACTGTAGACCTCCATCAACGCCTGCCCCCGACGCACCGACTGGCCGGTCACGTCGGCGTGCAGCTTCTCGATCCAGCCTTCGTACTTCCGGGAAACGATGTGCAGCTTGCGCTCGTCCACCTGCACCGTCCCCACCGCGCGAATGGCCCGAGTCAACGGACGCAACGCCACCGCCTCGGTCTTGACCCCCAGCTTCTGCACCTTGTCGAGCCCGATGCGCACGGCGTTGCTGCCGGCGGGAGCCATATCCTCGGCGTAGACCGGCACATAATCCATGCCCATGCCATCCTTTTTCGGCACGGGAGAGGTATCCGGCAAACCCATGGGATTGCGGTAGTAGAGAACCTTGCGCTCACTCTTCCCGAGGCCCGTCTCCGCCCGGGGAGGCGGCGCCTCGTGACCCTCGTGTCCCCCGTGATTCTCGTGACTCTCCGTCGCACTCCAGGCCGGACTCACCGCCAGGAAGACCGACAACGCCACTATGCCCGACAGGCGCGTGTTCACCATTCACCTCCCACAAAACGTTCGATCTCCGCCAGACGCACCTGTTGATCGTATTGCGCCTTGAGCCGCTCGATCTGGAACTTCTTCAGCCGTTGCACCGCATCCAGTACCGCCACCGCTTCGGTATTGCCGTTTTCGTATCCCTTCAACGCCGATTGCAAAGCGATGCGCGCCTGAGGCAACAAGCTTTCCCGAGTCACCTTCTCCACGGCCTGTGCCTCTTCCAGACTTGACAGCGCCTCCTTCAAGCCCAGTTCCACCCGCAGTCGCTCCGCCACCAGATCCTGCCGCGCTGCCTGTTCCTTCAGGGCTGTTTCCCGCTCTTTGGCTTTTTTCGCGCTCCACTGCAACGGCAGACTCACCCCCACCATGGCTTCGTAGCTGTCCATCTCCTCGACGTTGCGACGCTCCACCACGCCGAAGCCCACCTCCCAATCGGGATACCAAGCCTTTTTGGCCAGACGGGTCTCCCCTTCCGCCGAGGCCACTCGGGCCCGCGCCATGCCGAGAGAGGGATTGGCCGCCAAACCCCGTTCCAACAACTGCCGGTAGTCGAGGAGCGATGTCTCCGGAAGCTCCCGCAGATGGGGGTGTTCCACAACGGGAGCCTCGGCGGGACGACCGACCAGAGCATTCAACCGGGCCCGAATACGGTGCCGTTCCTGCAGCAACCGCACCCGTTCCATCGACAAGGCTCCTCGTTCCGCCTCGGCGGAGGTGGCCTCCTGCTGCGAGCCCATGCCCTGGGCGTAACGAAAGCGGGCGAACTCCACCAGGACACGCATGATTTGGATCAACTCGTCCGTCTGATCCATGGAGAGGTGAACCCGGTGGTAGTCGGCGTAGGCCATTTTGACCTTCATGGCCACCTCCAGTTTGCGCTCCTCGCGCACGCTCTCCGCCTCCCGGCTGGCGGCGACGGCGATTTCCCGCTGCAAGGCCCGCTTGCCCCACCAGGGAATCTCCTGCTGCAGCGTGTACTTGGTGGTGGCCACCCGCCCCGGAAGTCCGGCGGCGTTTCGGGAAATGTCGTCGAGGGTGATTTGCAGCTTCGGGTCCGGAAAGGCATCGGCTCCTTCCACCCAGGCCGCCGCCGCTTCCGCTTCCAGGGCGCGAGCGGCGATTTCAGGATTTATCTCACGCGCCAGGGCGAGAAACTCGTCCACCGTCGCGCCCACGGGCTGCTCCCCGGATGCCGGATCCGCCCAAACCGGAACCGCCCAGGCCAGCAACATCCAGGTCAACACTGCCCGCTTCATGGCAACCTCCCCGAAATGACCACTATGTCCATATTCCAGTGCCGTATCTTTCAGGTATACGGGGGTTCGGGGGGGATTATCCCCCCCGACGGGTCCAGGGCAGCGCCCTGGGACTTTTCCTTTCGCTGTTGACCTTCCAACCCCAAGGGGTCCAGGGGGAACCCATGGGACTTGTCCTTTCGCTGTTGACCTTCCAACCCCAAGGGGTCCAGGGGGAACC
>JADGAQ010000022.1:25666-32863 GCA_015231925.1 Magnetococcales bacterium | reverse complement strand
TGTCGTGCGGGGGGGGGGGGGGCGCCGTGTGGCGGGCCGTCCGCGGGGGGGGGGGGGCGGGGGGGGGGGGGGGGGAGCTGCGCCACGGCTGCCGGCGTCACCGGTGGCGCCGGCAGTTCCCGGATGGCGGGTGTCGGTACTGCGGGCGGTTCGCTGGTCACGGGGGCGACTGCCGCAGTCACGGGGGCGACTGCCGCAGTCACGGGGGCGACTGCCGCAGTCACGGGGGGCGCGGGCCTCTTTTCGGGGCTGGGCGGCACAAACAGCCAGATACTTGCCAGCACTCCTGCCGCCGCCACGACGCCGCCGCTTCGCAGTAGATATCTCTTGTGTTTTTCCCGCAGCAGCGCTTTGCGTTCCGCCTCGCGGGCCTGCTCCTCCCGGGCGAGACGTTGCCGTTCCCGTTCGGCGAAATAGCTCTGGCGGCGCAGCTCCTCGATGCGACCCAGTTCGGTTTCCGCCAGAATATCCTCTTCGCTGCGGTGGGTGACGATGGTTTCCGGCAGGATTTGGGACAAGTCAGGCGCCGGGGGTTCGCTTGCCTCCGGAACCCGTGGCGGGTGCGGCGGGGCGTCGAGGGGGACGCCGGCGGTCTCCTCGATGGGGGGGGCAACGGCTTCGGCGGGGATGGACAGTTGTTTGATCTGCTCGTCGGGCAACTGGGTCAGGCCGATCAGAAGATCTTTTTGCAGGACCGTCGAAACCAACAGGAGAACCTGTTTGCCCTGAAAGGAGTTGCCCAGTTCAAAATTGTCGGGCAAATCCGGCAGTGAGTCGATCAGGTTGCCGATCACCAGGAGGGAGTCTTTGACCACATCGAACTGCTGTTTTTTGGCGGAGGGGTCTCCCCGCAAGCGGATATCGATGGCGTAGAGGAAGAGTCCCTGGTGTGCCGCCTCGGCCATGGCCCGGGGATAGCGGCTCAGATCGAAGTGTCGGCCGGGAGGTGGGGTATCCAGCAGGGCTTGAATGGTCTCCACCTCCGGGTCGATGTTGCGGGGGAGGGAGACGTCCGCGAGAAGCTCGTCCAGCTTTTGCAAACCGGCGCTCAGGCAGGAGAGGCTCTCTTCCCCAAGCGAGAGGGTTTGGTCCTGCAGGCGGCTCAACAGAACCTCCAGAAGTTGACTCAAGAGGAAAATCTGGCTCAAATCCAGAAAGGTGGCGGACCCGCGAATGCCTCGAACCGTGCGCAACATCCGGTCGAGAGGCACCGGATCGGTCTCCGGGTCGATGGTGTTCGGACCGCGCAGGTCGGCGTGGATGGCGCCGAGTCGTTTGCGGGACTCCTCGACGAACAACTCAAGATTAGACTCATCGGCCTCTGACATGAATAAATTCCTTCATGAGCCATTAAAATAGGGTTGAGTCAGGATGTAAACTCAAAAAACCGGCCAAATTTCATCGAATCCAGCGAACTCCGAATGAATGGGCTGCAATTGATGATGCGCACCGGGCGCCCCTGGTGTTCGCGGTTGTGCTGATTCAGCAGGAGCATGGTGCCGAAAGCGGCCTTGCCGAGGTGCAGGGTGTCCTGAAAGTCCAGGATATACTCCGTATTCTTGGGGCGGTTGCGATAGATTTTGGCAAATTCCAAGCGGCAGTTGTAGTCGAACATCCTGGCGATGCGGATGGTGACGATCTCCTCGCCCCTGGCGCCGTAGGCCACGCTGACCCCGAATTTATGGGTCTCGTCGTTGGAGGCGTCGTCGGCGCTCAGGGAGATGGCGATTCCGGGCGCCAGCAGCTGGCTGATAGTTTTCAGCACCTCTTTGTTGCAATGGGAGATTTGGATATCGTCCTTGCCGCCCTGATTGTAGTCGACCAGATGCAACAGCATGGCCAGTCCCGAGGGGGAGATGGTGGCCACGTTGGCGAAGTTCAGACGATAGCGTCGGGCGGGACCGCGTCCGTCATAGATGCGGAGGAAGTCATCCCAGAAGCTGGCGCCGAACTCGCCCCGGAAGTGGGCGGAGGTCTCCATTTTGGTGTGTTCGACGAATTTCACCCCGCTGCGCGAGGACTCCATCAGTTTGGGGAAGATGCTGACCTCTTCCAGGGAGGCCAGGGAGATGCCTGCTTTGGTGATGCGGGCCACCGTGGCGCGTTCTTCGACCAGTTTGCCCTCCAGAACGAATTTCAGCACGCCGTTCTGGCCCTCGGTGACGGCGCAGGGGGAGGCCAGAATCAGAAATACGGCGATTTCGTTGACATCCAGGGCATTGCCGACACAGCCGTCGAACTCCATGGGCAATCCGCAGAAAACCCTTTCATGCCTTCTTCGGTTGGCCGTTTCGGACATCATCTCAGGACTCCTCCGATTCGGGGATCAGGTTGAGCTTGTGCAGTTTTTCAAGCAGGGCCTGACGGGTGACCGGTTTGGTCAGGTAGTCGGAGCAGCCGCCCTTGAAATAGGCCTCCATGGCCTGGAGAGAGGAGTCCATGCCGGTGACCATGATGATGGGGGTCTCTTTTTTGTCCGGCGCGAGGCGTTTTTCCGCTTCCCGAAGGCGCTTCAGGGTCTTCTGTCCATCCATGACGGGCATGATGATATCCAGAAGGACCAGGTCATAGGGATCCCCGTCTTCCAGATCGGCGGAAAACAGTTCCAGGGCGGCCTTGCCATCGCTGGTCATATCGCAATGAGCGTACTGTTTCAGGTAATCCCGAAGCAGTTTCCGGTTGTTCAGTTCATCGTCCGCAATCAGTACCTTCATGGGTTGCTCCTCGTTTCGGCAATCAGGCGGCTAATCTGGCTCACATGCTGCTCCAGGTTTTCGATTATCTTCTGGGCATCGCCCCAGGACTCCATTTCAACCTGACCGATGAGGCGGATCGACTGAGATTCGACGCGGGATGCTCCGATATGGGCCGCCATGGATCGTAACCAGCCGACTTCCCGGATGACCAGGTTGGAATTCTTCTGTTTGAGGCCCTTTTTGATCTTCTCCAGGTGGATTGAGGCTTCCCGAACAAAGAGCATCTGCATTTTGTCCAGGTTTTCCCGGTCCATATCGACCGGTTTGAGAAGGCTCTCCACCTTTTGCGACACTGGCGCCGCCGGTGCCGCCGGTGCCGCCGGTGCCGCCGGGGAGAAGGTGGCTACCAGATCGATCAGATCCTGGGTGAGGAAGGGTTTCAACAGGAACCCGTTCATGCCCAGCTCATAACATCTTGTTTTCTCGTTCATCATCACCATGGCTGTGACCGCCACGATGGGAATCTGGGGATTGCCCACTTCGGACGGTACCCCGTTGCGGATGCGGCGGGTGGTCTCGAAGCCATCCAGTTCGGGCATCTGCAAATCCATCAGGATCAGATCGAATGTCGCCTGCTTCAGTTCCGCCAGGGCTTCATATCCGTGATTGGCCACCTGGACGGTGTGTCCCTGACTTTGCAGAATGGCGGTGGCCAGCTTCTGATTTTCGGGCAGATCCTCCACCAGAAGGATGCGCAGGGCCTGAGCGGTCGGGGCGCTTTTCTTGTTCCTTTCCGCATCCTTCGGGGGGACATCCCGGTTTTGTTCCTTGTTCTCCTCCGGAAAGAGAATCTGCAGCATCTTCTTGAGCAGGCGAAAGCGTCGGATCGGTTTTTTCAAAGAGAGAGCATCGTGGAAGAGTACATCGAGGTCCAGATCCTTGAGGGAGACCTGGGAGGAGAGCATGAAAATGGACCTGCCGCGATATCCCGGATAATAGACGTCCGCGATGCTGCCCCCCTCCTGAAGGATGTTTTCATCGATCAGCAGAAGGTCGAAGGGGGCTGCCACGGCGGTTTTGAGTTCGTGCAGCAAGGCAGCCAGATTGGCCACCACGCTGACGACGCCGCCGAAATGGACCAGCTGCTCCTTGAGAATGACGCGCCCCGTGGGGTGAGGGTCCGCCAGGAGAATGCGCCTGCCTTTGAGAGGTTTCTCCGCCGTGTCGCGTTTCTTGCGCCGTTGCTCCAGCCAGGGTTCGTCGCATTGGCCCTTTTCCGGCACATTGATGCCCAGCTCCAGGGAAAAATGAAAATAACTTCCCTGGCCGGGCTGGCTCGCCACCATCAACGTGCCGCCCATGCGTTGCACGAATTGCCGTGAGATGGTCAACCCGAGCCCGGTGCCGCCGTATTTGCGGGAGGTGGAGCCGTCCGCCTGGATGAAATTCTGAAAAATCAGCTCCTGTTTCTCCTTGGGGATGCCGATTCCCGTATCGGAGACGGAGAACCTCAAACGAATGCGGTCCTTTTCTCTCGAAGCCTCCGGACTGTATTCCACAGCCACCACCACCTCGCCCTGCTGAGTGAACTTGATGGCGTTGTTGATGAGATTGATCAGAATTTGTTTCAGCCGCTGAGGATCTCCCAGAAGGGTGGGAGGGAGATCGGGGGCGATGTGGCAGTAAAGCTCCAGTCCTTTCTGATGGGCCTTGATGGCCATGATTTCGCAGACCCCCTCGACCTGACCGATGAGATCGAAAGGGATCGATTCCAGCACGAAGTGGCCCGCCTCGATTTTGGAAAGGTCCAGAATGTCGTTGATCAGATCCAGCAGGGACAGGGAGGCGGAGCGCACGATCTGAAGGTTGTTCCTGGTCTCTTCCTTGGAAAGATGGGTGCTTAAAATAAGATCGGTCATGCCGATGATGGCATTCAGCGGACTGCGAATTTCATGGCTCATGTTGGCGAGAAACTCGCCTTTGGCCTTGCTGGCAGCTTCCGCCTTTTCCTTGGCTTCGTGCAGGGCCTTGTCCAGATTGGCCCGGTCGATGAAATTGCTCAGGGAGTGGGCGATGGCTTCCATCAACAGGAGGAAGAAGCCTTGCCTGCCGTCCACTTTGGATACGGACAGAACCAATAGACCATAGGGTTCGTCGTTGCCGGTGATATGGGTACAATAATTGACTATTTCAACGGTTTCCGGCGTGGGGCGAGACCGGATCGAATGGTGGCAGGAGCAGGGAAAGGTCGGATTGCCGCCGCATTGCACGGAGAGGATGGAGAACTCCGAGGGCAACGTCGCCACCCGTTTCATGGAGTTGCCGGGGCCATGAAGAAAGATGCTCGCTCCAAGACTGCCTTCCGTGAGCCACGGCAGGCTGCCGATGAGGTCCAAGGCCATCTGAAGCTGATCTTCCAGGGATCTCGGCTCGATGGAGAGCTGCAAAAGGGAGCTGACCAGCTGCTGAATCTGGAAGGCGATGGAGAGGTCGTTTTCGGACTTGCGGGTCCTTTCCAGCTCTATCATCTTCTCGTGATGGGCGGATTCCGCAACCTGAAGGGTATCCCGCAAGGCTTTGGAGAACTGTTTGGTTTCGGTGATGTCGCGAATGCTGGCCAGCCAGTGGGTCTGGCCCTTGAGAATGGTGGGAGCCAGGCCGATCTCCAGATCGATGCGATGTCCGGCGGAGTGCATGCCGGGAGCCTGGAATTTGCGAAGGTGCATCGGTTTGCCGGGCTGCTCCCCAAGAAGCCTCATGCCGGTCCAATGCGCTTGCCGCTCCTCGACGGGAATGATCACTTCCGCGATGTCTTTCCCCCGGACCTCGTGTTGATAATAACCGAACAAGGCTTCGGCAGCGGGATTGAATTCGACGATCCGCCCCTGGAGGTCGGTGACGATCAAGGCATCCAGGGCGTTATCCAGGATGCTGCGGACGTGGTTCTCCTGCTCTTGAATTCGGCTCTGGGCCTCCTCCAGACTTTTTTTGCGGCGCTGCAATTCCAGATGAATGCCAACCCGGTGCAGCAGGATCGCCGGATTGACGGGTTGGGAGACGAAATCTTCCGCACCGCACTCGAAGGCCTTCAGTTCATCCTCTTCCGTGTCGAGTATGGTATTGAAGATGACCGGGATATCGCGGGTGTCGGGAAAGGCTTTCAACTGGCGGCAAACGTCGTAGCCGTCCATGTCCATCATCATCACGTCCAACAGAATCAGATCCGGACGGTGGGTGCGGGCCAGATGCAGGCCCGTGGCGCCATCGAGTGCGGAAATCAGGCGGTG
This sequence comes from Magnetococcales bacterium, assembly GCA_015231925.1. NCBI lineage: Bacteria > Pseudomonadati > Pseudomonadota > Magnetococcia > Magnetococcales > Magnetococcales bacterium. Next base: position 26,880 of record JADGAQ010000022.1, on the reverse strand, counting down.
ACGGGTGGACAATATGGCTTCGAGCCGGCGAATGGTCGCCGGTTGATCGTCGACGATCAGAATCGTGGACGCCTCATGTCCCGGCATGCTCCCCCTCCGCGACGCTTTCGACGGCGTGGGACAAGCCAAAGGTGACCAGATAGGGGATGGTGTGTTTTTCGCCGCCGATGCGCACGTCGAAGAGGCCGCGTCGGGAGGCCTGTTTCCAAACCACCCGATAGAGAACCCGGTGTCCGGGTTCGGTGGAAAAGCTGATCTTGACCCGTCGGGTGATCTGAGTGCCGAATTCGATGTGCAGGTTCTTTTTCAGTTCGTCCTGCACCAGGCTTTCGATAACGGTCCACAGGGAGGATTTGAGCTGGCCGCCGTGGCTCTGCTCCTGGCCCACGTTCAGACCGACGCTGGCGGTGCGGGTGAACTCGTGTTCGCTTTGCAGCACCTTGTTGCCGAAGCGGTTGTCCAGGGGCACCTCTTCCGTAGCCAGAACCACCGACTCCTCCTGGAGGAGCGATTCCCCCAGCAGTTGAATGGCCGAGGGTGTCTCCGCCACCAGCGGGCTCTTTTCCCGGTGTGGGGTCAGGGTCTGTTCGGCGAGCAGCGGAAAGTATTTTTTGCCCAGCAAACCGCCAACAAGGGCTGCCAAGCCGTAGGGAATGAGTTGCAGCATGGAACCCCCTCGGTGGTGAGATGAGAATCCTTCGCCAATTTCATCCCCCCCGTCCGTTGGCCGAAAGCGGCGTTATCTACCAGACCTTCGGAACGAAATCGGCGGGATTGGTAATATGTACATCGTCTCCGGCATGGCCCAGCACGAACAATCCGGCGTTCCGGGCGAATTCCGGGGTGTTTTCGTCGCTGTCGATGCCGATCACGGCGCCCATGACCCGGCAGTCGGCGTAGCGGGGAAAGAACGCCTTGAACTGTTCCAGACGTTCCAGATGGCGTTTCACATCCTCCACGCCCAGGGTGCTTTTGACCTCCACCAGAACCACCGCCCGCTCGTTGACCACCAGAATGTCCACTTCCAGGGTGCGCCCGTCATCGGTGCGTTTGCGCACCCGCTGATGCACCTCGTGGACCGGTATGCCCCGCTCGGCGAAAATCCGCTCGCAGGCCGGAGCCACCAACCCTTCCAGAAACCGACCCCACTTGCTCGTCAGATTGTCCACCATGCGCATGCTCTCCTTGAGCTTGCGGTCGGTCTCCCGCATCTG